>JALYQB010000745.1 GCA_030856045.1 Actinomycetota bacterium | reverse complement strand
AGCACCGTCGACGAGTTCGGCCGCGTCACCCGCGATGACGATTCCTACGAGCGCGACGACTTCTGGGTGACCACCAGCAACAAGCAGCTCAACTTCGTCCAGCACATCTACCGCCTGCTGACCGTCGGCGGTCGCGGGGCCGTCGTCGTGCCGGACAATGTGCTCTTCGAGGGCGGCGCGGGCGAGACCATCCGGCGCCGGCTGCTCAACGAATGCGACGTGCACACCCTGTTGCGACTACCCACCGGCATCTTCTACGCCGGTGGAGTCAAGGCCAACGTGCTGTTCTTCGACAAGCAACGCGCCCGATTGGACAAGCCGTGGACGTCGAAGCTGTGGGTGTACGACCTGCGCACCGGCCAGCACTTCACCCTGCGCCAGCGCAAACTCGCCCGCGAGCACCTGCAGGACTTCGTCGACTGCTACCTGCCCGGAAAGTCGCGCAGCGAACGCACCGAGACCGAGCGCTTCACAGCGTTCGACTACGACGAACTGATGGCCCGCGACAAGGCCAACCTGGACATCACCTGGCTACGCGATCCGGACGCCGAGGACAGCGACAACCTGCCACCCCCCGAGGTGATCGCCCAGGAGATCGTCGACGACCTGCAAGCCGCGCTCAACGAGTTCGCCGCCGTCGCCGAAGCCCTCGAAGCCGCCAAAACCGCCCGCGAAGAGGGAACGTCGTAAAGGCCAACTAGGGCAGCGCCCGTGTTACGGCGCCGCAGTCGGCTCACACCAGGGTGGCGGCGACCTGCCGGGCGGTCCGGGCCAGCTTCCGCGCGTCGCGGCCCGGCCGTGTGTCGAGTGCGGCCGTCAGTGATTCCCGGAGCATGCCCTCATCGACCCCCTCCGGGGGTTCGGCGACCGTGACACCTTCACTGTAGGTGTCACCCTCGCCGCAGGTGCCGTAGCTGAGGCCCATCCGCTCGCGGGGGATGCCGAGGCCCTCGCCAATGCGCACCAGCAGGCCGTAGTTCTCTACCAGGCGGCCGCCCCTGGCGATCTCGGAGACCTCGGATTGGGACTGCCCGGTGAGGGTGGCGATGCGGCGTTGGCTGATCCCGGCGTCGTTGAGTGCTTGGTACAGGGCGCCGATGTCGCGCTCGGCCAGGACGGGGCGTAGGTCGTCGCGCTCGAACAGCGCGGGGTCGATGGGGTTGTCCACGGCAGTCACCGCTCTCCCTCGGTGGTGTGGCCCGGGGCCAGAGCGTCTGACCGCGGCCACCGGCTGCCGCTATCTGGCTGGCACAGCGCTGCGGGGGCCGGTGCGGTGGATCCGCTGGCCGTGAACGGCTACGCCGCCCAGGACGTCGAGGATCGGGGTGATGGCGTGTTCGGGGTCGGTGTCGGCGCGGCAGGTGAACAGGTCGACGTGCGCGAGTTGGTGTTCGGGCCAGGTGGAGACGGTCAGGTGGGACTCGGCGAGCACCAGCACGCAGGTGGTCCCGTGCGTCTGGAACTGGACGGGCAGTTCGCCCAGGATGGTGCAGCCGAGCCGGTCGGCGGTGGCGCGCATCGCTTCCAGTAGTTCGGCGGGCTGGGGATCGGGGGTGGTGCAGGCGGTGATGTCGTATACGGCGTGGATCACGAGAACCTCCGGGGTCAGGCCGGGCGTCGGTCCAGGATCGGGTCGTTGGCGGGGGTGTGGATGAGGTCGGCGAGGTAGTCGACGGTGTAGGAGCGGTGCAGCCGGCGCGGCTCGGTGGCCCACCGGGTGACCTCGGTCCAAATGGCGTCCAGGGCGTCGTCACCGTGCTGGTCGAGCAGGACGTCGAGATTGAGGAACGCCTCGAGTAGGTCGGCGTAGGCGGCGCCGTAGCGGACGTAGAGGGTCTTGGACAGCTTGCCGCCGCTGCGGTCGAGCACGAGCGGGGTGAACACGCTGACCGGCCACTCGGCGGCCGGGACGCCCAAGGTCGCCAGCGCGGGCGCGAGGACGTGGGCGTGCCAGGCTCCGCCCCAGTCCGCTCCGTCCACTGACACCGAGCACGCCTGGTACAGGTCGCGTTCCTCGGAGAGCAGGAAGCCTTTCTGGATGGACCGGACCGGGGTGTTGGCGTCGTACCAGCCAGCCGAGCCGGTGACGTCGATGGTCTCGCGGTAACGGCCGTGGACCGGGCACAGCGAGTCGAGGTTGACTTCGCCCTCGCCCGCGGTGATCGTCAGGTTCTGCGCAGACTTCTCCATCAGGCGGCACTGCGGGCAGCGGGGCCGGACGCGGACAATCCCGTCGGAGGGAGCGACGATCGAGCGGAAGTCATCGAGGCGGGAGGCGATGGTGTGCAGGCAGGCGCGCACCGGCGGCAAACCTTGGTAGATCGAATACGGCCGGAACTCGTAGCGCACCTGTGCGCGGGCCGCAGCCCACTGGAGCAACCGCTCGAACCCGGAGACCCGGTCGGCCCGGTCGAGGTGCCCGGTGTCGATGAGGTCGCCCACGGTGCGGGTGTAGGTCTGGCCGTTGATCTCGACGTGCTCGGCGGGGGCGTTGTCCAGGGCGTCAAAGATGACCGTAGCCGACAGGTCGAGCACGTCGGCGGCGCGTGCGGTGAGTGCGAACACCGACAGCACGGTGACGACGGTGCCGATGTGCGGAGTGCCGTTGAGCTGCGCCGCGGTGGTGACCCGCAGGCGTTGCTTGCCTCGCGCCGCGGCGCGCAGCAGGTCTGTGTTGTCCGCGGTGAGGTGCGCGATCCCGACCGGAGCGAAGATCAGCTCACCCGGTGATGGAGGTTGGGTGGTGCTGGCGGCCATTGTTTGTCCTTCCGACGTAGGTCCACACGGCGGGGAACTCGGGATCGGCGATCTCGATCCGGTTGAGCAGCAGCAAGTGCACTCCGGCGCGGGTGGCGGCGGTCGGGTAGAGCTGCTCGGTCAACTCGACGCGCCCGCGCGGGTGGCGGGCGACCCAGTTAGCTCCGGCTGTCCAGCCGCCTGGCGCGAGCAGGCGGTGGATGTCGGCGAAGCAGGTGATGAAGTGCTCGGCGTTGTGGCACAAGCCGAGCAGCCCGAACTGGGTGACCAACTCGACGGTGTTCTCGGTCAGGTCGGCGGGTAGCGATCCGGTTAGGCAGTCGGCGCGGATGAGCGCGACCAGCGAGCGGCAGCGCACCAGGAAGTCTGCGGGATCGGTGTGCCCGCACAGCCCTAGCGCGGTGGTGTGCACCCCGCGGGGCCGTCCGGCGTCGGTGAACCGCCGCAGGATGTCCAGCCGCTGCGCATCGACGTCGACCGCGACCAGTTGTTGGGCACGCAGGGCGATGGCCCACAGCATCGACTCCGACCCGCAGCCCAGGTCCACCCAGGTGCGCACGTGCGGGATCTGCATCAGGGCGGCGAGGATGTCCTCGGTGCCCAGGCCGAAGCGGAACTGTTCGGCGTAGTAGCGCCGCCAGTACTCTTCCGCGCTGGCCACGGTCTCCTCACCGCCAGGCCCCGGGGTCGGCGGTGGCCAGCACCTCGGAGAGCCCGCCGTGGCCGGGCAGGAAGCGGACGTGGGCGAACCCGGCGGCGGTGAACGCGTCGCGCAGCGTCGGGGCGGAGAACAGCGTGAGTTCGACCGCGGTGGTGTGCATGCTGCGCCCGGCGGGGTCGACATAGTCGAACTGGACGCGCAGCCAGTC
This sequence comes from Actinomycetota bacterium, assembly GCA_030856045.1. Classification (GTDB taxonomy): domain Bacteria; phylum Actinomycetota; class Actinomycetes; order Mycobacteriales; family Pseudonocardiaceae; genus JALYQB01. The sequence continues at coordinate 4,872 of JALYQB010000745.1, read as the reverse complement.
GCCGTCGCGGTGCTGGTGGCGTCGCCGCAGGACCGCCCCACCGGCCTGTGCGGGATCGAACCAGTGGTCGGGAAACCACACGCGGTGCGGTCGGGCGGTGTCGTAGAAGGTGGATGCGTCCACGCCGCCCCCAGGGTGCGTGCAGGCCACCTGCGCCAGCACGTCGACACCGGGACTCACCGCGCGCCTGAGCGCGGCGAGCATGTCGGTCAGTGAGGACTGGCAGGCCAGTTGGTTCACTGCGGCGTTCGGCGCCACCACCAGGTCGACCTCGGTCAGGAGCTGCAGATCCTGCAGGTAGGCATGCGTCGGGAACGTTCGTCCGGCGGGCAGACTGGCGTCGACGGCGTGCTCGAGGGCGGCGGTCAGCATCTGCGGGCAGGCGTCCACCAGCGTCACCGTGGTCTCCGACCGGGCATAGTCGGTGAGGAAATGCCCTGTGCCACAAGGGATTTCCGCGACATGCGACGCGGTGCGTAGCAGTCCGCGCAGCAGCCTGGGGCGGCGAACGGCGGCGGCTTCCGCGCGGGCGAACCGAGCCCGCTGCTCGTAGGAGGCCACGACGGTGGCGGTGTCGTTCGTGGCGCTCACGCCGGGGCTCCGTAGAATGCGGCGTGCCGGCGACACACCGGGTGGGTCAGCCGGCCACCGTGGGCGATGCGGGCTGTGTCGATCGCCGCATCGGTCGCGCCGAGCAGGGCCACGCGGGCCAAGCGCGCCAGGTAGGGGGCGATGGTGGTGGTGTAGGCGGCGGTCGTGGTCATCGGCACGAGAGCGGGCAGGGTGTCGAGCTTGAGGTGCAGCACGCCCTGGGTCACGCGCGGTGCGTCGCCGGGCTGCTGGACCGCTCCGGCGGTGGGGAGGTAGCCGGCGCCGTAGCCTGCCGTGGCGTCCACGATCACGGCACCGGTCTTCATCTCCCGCAGGTCGGATTCGGCGATCATCGGCGGGGTGTCGAACGTGGAGACCAGGATCGCGCCGACCACCAGATCCGCCTCGGCCAGCAACCGCGAGCGCAGCTCCGGTGTGTTGACCGCGACCCGCACCCCGGCCGGGGCGTTGGGCCGGTACCGGCTGGCCGACTCCTCCGAGCGGGCCAGCACGGTGACGTAAGCGCCGAGCGCGGCGGCGGTGCGGGCGGCGGCCGAGCCGACGTTGCCGCACCCGATCACGACCACCCGCGGGACGGCGGCGCCGGTGACCTGGGCCAGCAGCACGCCGCGGCCACCTTGGACGGTCTGAAGTGCTTGCGCCCCATACAGGATCGCCTGAATACCGGCGATCTCCCCGCCCGGCGTCGCCAGTGGGAACCGGCCGTCTTCTTGGAGGAACTCATAGCTGTAAGCCGTGACGCCGCCGGCCTGCAGAGCGGACAGCAGGGCGGGGTCGCCCTCGGCGTGGAACAGCGCGCCTATGGACTGACCGGGCCGCAGCCGGAACAGCTCGTCGGGGTTGGCGGACTTGTAGCGCAGTACCAGTTGAGCGGCCCAGGCCTCGCCCGGTTCGGCGAACCGCACGCCGTGGGCGGCCAGCTCGGCATCGTTGCAGAACACCCCGGTCCCGATGCCCGGTTCGGCGAGCACCTCGAATCCGGCTTCGGCCAGGACGCGCGCCACCGTCGGGGTGAGCAGCGTGCGCCGGTCTTCGGTCGTGGACTCGCGGGGGAAGCCGATGACGGGCTGAGTGCTGGCGGGCATCTGCGCCTCCACGAGTGTGCAGTACTGGACGTACTGGAAGCGTCACGCCTCGTGATCCCGCGAGCCAGGTCACCGCGTTCGCGGTCGGTGTTCAGCGTTTGTGGATTCGTTGTGCACGCTCGCGTCGAAACCGCAGGTCCAACGCCGGATAAGGGTTCGGAACGCGGTGGCGCGCCCCCGGGTCACTACACTTCGTCGCCTTGGTAGGCCGCTGTCACTGGGCGGCATGATCGTGATGACAGGAGCCTGGAGTGCAGGACGACCTGTTCGGCGCCACAGAGTTCGATCTTCCAGTCGAGCGCGTGCTGATGTCGCTCAATCCGGACTACTACGAGCTGATCTGGCAGCGCCTCAAGCGGCACGAGTTCCGCCGCCGTTACCTGGCCGGCCGGCCCACCACCTGGTTCGTCTACCTCACGGCCCCGGTGTCCAGGCTAGCCGCGGTGATCGACCTCGACCAAGCTGTCGTGGACACCCCGACCCGGATCGCCGAGCTCGCCGAACAGGCTAAGAAGGGCAACGGCGAGTCGGTGTACGAGTACCTCAAGGATCTGGAGCGCGGGTTCGCGCTGCCGATCAAGAAGGTGCGTGAGTTCCCAGGGTTCACCGCTGAGGAACTGGCCGGGATGCTTGGCTCGTTTCACCCGCCACAGGGCTACACCCTGGTCGACAAGAAGCCCGCCCTGGTCGGCCTCTGCGACAAGCTGATGTCCGCCCACACGGTACGAGAACTGGTCGTGGAGCGTCCAGCATCCGTAACCTGATCACCAGGTTCGGAAGGGGTGGGACGCGATGACCAGACGAGCACGCAACACCAGCTCTGCCGGGCCCCTGGGTGACTCCCCGCTGCGGCAGGCCCGCAAGGCGATCCCCGCCACGATGGAACAGGTCTGCGCGGACCTCGACAAGCGGTCGAAAGAGGGCTCGTCCGGCGTCACGCCGAGCATGTTGTCCGGCTGGGAGTTGGCCAAGCACACCACCAGCATCCGCTACCGCAGGATGCTCGCCGACTACTACGCCCAGCCCCCGGAAGTGCTGTTCGCCCACCAGGACCAGCGGCTCACCACCGCGTCGGAGACACCTCGCCTGCTGGTCGGTCACCACGATCTGCGCGAGGCGATGACCGAGGTGGTCCGCGACGCGCGGGACTACCTGGCGGTCGTGGGATCACGGTCCCGCGACGCGGTCTACCTCGACGCCATCGAAACCGTCCTCGCCCAACGACCGGAGTTGGTGCACTACCGGGTGCTGTTCGGCCCGCCGCGCCACCAGGTCCTCAAGGACCACCTGCTGCGGCTGGTGAAGATCCGTGACCCGCACGACCGCAGCCTCGGGCTGAAGACACTGCACATCGGCATCGTCGAGGACGACCCCGGCACGCCGGAGCGGTTCTTCTGCGCCTCGGAGTCCACCGCCGTCGTCCCGATCCCCTCGGTGACATCATCCGAGGCGTTCGACTCCGGGGTGCTGTTCGAGGCCGGCGTGGCCGAACGGCTGATCGACCACGCCCGGCAGGTCTACGCCGGAGCCCGCAAGGTGGAGTCCGACCAGGCCCTGCGTGACCTTCCGACCGTGCGAGGCTAGACCGATGCTCGATCCAGGACGTGGGTGAAGGGAGGTGCCGGTCGTGACCGCGATCAACCACGGTGGTGAGCACGATGTGCTGGCCGCCGCTAAGGAAGACCACGAGTCGGTGCTCGACTTGACCCGCGAGCTGGTCGCCATCCCCAGCCGCGGCGGGGTCGACCCCTACGAGCCGGTGCTCGACCGGCTCAGTGCCTGGCTGGAACAGCACCACCTGCCCGCTACGGTGCTCAAGGACAAGACCGGCGCCACCGTCGGCCTGACCTACGCAGTCACCGGGGGTCATCCCGGTCCCCGCTGGGTGCTCGATGCCTGCCTGGACACAGCGCCCTTCGGCGATGAGCACGCCTGGACCCACCCGCCGACTTCCGCGGCCATCGACGACGGCTGGCTCTACGGTCGTGGCAGCGCCGACTCCAAGTCCGCTGCCGCGATCTTCTGCCACCTCGCCGCCCGCTTGGCCACCATCGCCGACCAGCTCTGCGGGAGCCTGGTGCTGCTGTTCGACGTCGATGAACACACCGGCGGCTTCGGTGGCGCGAAGCGCTACTTCGAGGGCCCCGACGCACCCGACGACGTGGCCGGTGTGATGATCGGCTACCCCGGCATGGACAAGCTCGTTGTCGGCGGACGCGGCGTGCACCGTGTCAAATTGCACGTGCACGGCGTGGCCTCGCACTCTGGTGGCAGCAAGACCACCCCCAGCGCCATCGAGAAGGCCGCGGACCTGATCAGGGTGCTCTCCACCGCCGAACTGCCCGACGGTGCCGACCCCGACTTCCCGCTGCCGGGCAAGCTCACCGTCACCGCAATCCAGGGCGGCCAGGGCTACTCCGCCATCCCGGACCTGTGCACCCTCAACGTCGACATCCGCACCACCCCGGCCTTCGACGGCGACACCGCTGCCCGCCTGCTGGAACATCTCGTCGCCCAGGTCGATGACGCCTGGCCGGGCACCAGGCCCACGCTCATCCAGGTCGACACGCGCTGGCCCGCCTACGCCCTCGCCGAGGACTCCCGGTTGCGCACCGCCGTCCTGGACGCAGCCCAGACAGTCGGCGTCGGGGTGGAGGCCAAGATCGCCGGGCCGTCCAACATCGGAAACTACCTCGCCAACCTCAGCATCCCCGCCACCGCAGGCTTCGGCGTCGCCTACGTCGGCCTGCACGGCACCGACGAACGTATCCGCCTGGACACCATCCCCACCGTGCAAGCCATCTACCACAACGCGCTGCTACGCCTGATGTTGTAGACGATCCGGCAAAGTGGGGCGCAACCACTCATCGGGGATACCCGTCGTGAAGGTATTGGACGCGGCGAGTCTTGAGCGCTTCGAGTGCGGCGGCTGTCCGTCGCCAGACGTGGGGCCGGAGTCGTTGCTGTGCTTGTTCTTCGGTGCAGAACTCGAACGAGGCCAGCTCACCGTCGACGAGTGTGAGGTCGGCAATCTGCGAGTCGTTCAGTTCCCCACCGTCGAAGATGAACGCGAGCAAATCATCCCAAGGCCCGTGCGGCGACACCCAGTCGACGCAGAGCAGGCCGCCGACGCGAAGTTCGAGGCGAAGCTCCTCGGTGAGTTCACGCTGTGCTG
>JALYQB010000740.1 GCA_030856045.1 Actinomycetota bacterium | reverse complement strand
CACCGCTGCCGACCTGTCCTACGAACCAGACGACGGCCTGCGCCGTGAACTGCACGACGGGGTGGTGCTGGTGGTTCCGTCGCCGAATGACGATCACAGCTGGGAGGTGCGCACGGCGGACCGGGCGTTGTCGGCCACTGCACCTGACGACGTGTACCTCCTGCAGAACGTCGGGGTGCACGTCGGGCTACGCCGGCTCTACGTGCCGGACCTCGTGGTGGTCTATCGGGATGCGGCGTTCCACGACAATGGCTATGACCCGGGTGGCGTGCTGCTCGTCGTCGAGGTCGTCTCGCCGTCGTCGGTGACGCTCGACCGGATCACCAAGCCTGCGGTCTACGCCGAACAAATCATCCCGTTCTACTGGCGCATCGAGGCCGAGCCGAGACTGTTCTGCCACCGCCTCGACCCGGCCACCGGCACTTATGCTCTCGACCTTGAACTCGCGCCCGGCGAGAAGGCCGATCTCACCGAGCCGTGGTCGCTGACCGTCGACATGGGCGAGCTAGTCATGCCACACAAACGCTGACACAGGACGTGCCCCTGGCATTGGTGCACGAGACCGTCCGCGTGCTCGCCCGCCAGGACCGGCGCCGCACCGACACCGTGCAGGGTCTCGCCGCTTGGTGCGGGGATCTCCTGACCTTCGGCACGGCATTCTGGTGACCACAGCGTCCTGGTGACCCCACGGCCGTCAGCGTCCTGACGAAGCGTCTCGGCGCTCACCTTTCGCGCCACGCCTCGACGAGATCGGCGGGACCGAGGTGTGCGTCGAGTCCCGTGGTCGGCTTTCCCGCGCGGGAGACCGCGACGAGGAGGGTTGCGGCGTCGGTGCCCGGCACCTGGTCCCGCGCTCGGTGCAGCGCTGCGAGGTCGGCGCGGTCGAACGCTCGTTGCTCGCGCCACTTCACCGAGCCGACCATTGCCACGCGGCTGGGGCTACGCGTGCCCGCGGTGCCGACCAGATCGACTTCGACGTCGTTGGATCGGGTCCAGTAACCACCCACGCGTCGCGCATCGCCGAAGCGCGGATCGGGAAGCAGACGGTCGATGCCGCCTCGTACCAGGGGTTCCACCGCGCGGCCCCGATAAGTCTGCCAGTTCTCCTCGACGCGCGCGGCCGCGAGGTCGGTTCGACCCCGTTCGATCTCATCGAGCCCGGGCTCGATGAAGCGCAACCAGAAGCGCAGATACGGATCATCGACACGGTAGCGGGTCAGCTTCGTGGCGGGCCGGGTCGACAGGGGCTGCTCGGCAACGAGGATCCGTTTGTGCACCAGGGCGTCGAGGGTGCGGCGCAGCGTCGTCTGGGGGAGCCCGGTCCGGTTCGCGATCGTGGTGAAGGTGGTCTCGCCGGCCCCAACTGCGCTAAGGGCAGCCCGTCCGGCCGGGTCGGGGAACTCAGCGGCCAGGGCGCGCTCGCCGGTGACGATGAGTGCAGAAGTGGGATCGGCGAGCGCCTGCTGCAGAAATTCCCGCCGACCCAGTCCTGGCGCCCAGGACTGGGCCACGAGTGGGAACCCACCGACGACCAGCATTGCCTCCATCGCCTCGGCCGGCGCAAGATCCAGCAGGTCGGCCAGCTCGGCGACGGTCAGTGGACCGAGCACGATCTCACGGGTAGGCCGGCCGAACAGCGGCCGCCCGTAGCCGGTCAGCGCCGACATCATGGCCAGGTCGGACCCGATCGCCACCAGCAGGACCGGATGGTGCTCGAGCACCTGATCCCACACGTGCTGCAGCTGTGCCTCGACATCCGGTCGCCCGTCGACGAGGTAGGGCAACTCGTCGAGTACCACCACGCACGCGGCCCCATCCCCCGACATCGCGACGGCCGACAGCGCCGCCTCCCAACTGGTGAACGCGGTACCGCTGCGGATCATCGAGGCCACGGGCAGGGTCGAGCGCTCGACAGCGTCGGCGAACCGGGTCAACTCCCGATCCGGCGGCGCCGGAGTGGCGGCGAAGAACACCGACGGTGGCTGTTCTCGCGCGAGAAACTCGGTGACCAGACGGGACTTTCCGACCCGGCGCCGGCCACGCAGCAGCACGAACC
>JALYQB010000732.1 GCA_030856045.1 Actinomycetota bacterium | reverse complement strand
GCGGTGAGCAGGTCGGCGACCCCATCACCGGCCACATCCTGTGGGTGCGCGCGCTCGCCCTGACCTCCGATGACTCCCAGATCATCACCGGTGGTGCCGATGGCACCGTGCGGATCTGGGACCGAGGCACCGGCGAGCAGGTCGGCGACCCCATCACCGGCCACACCGCCCGGGTGCTCGCGCTCGCCGTGACCTGCGATGACTCCCAGATCATCACCGCAAGCGGCGATGGCACCGTGCGGATCTGGGACCGGGGCACCGGCGAGCAGGTCGGCGAAACCTTCACGGGCCTCACCGGGCGGGTGTTCGCAGTCGCTGTGACCTCCGATGATGCCCAGGTCATCACCGGTGGTGACGATGGCACGGTGCGGATCTGGGGCCGGGCCAGCGGTGAGCAGGTCGGCGCTCCGCTCACCGGTCACACGAGCCGGGTGCTCGCGGTCGCCGTGACCTCCGATGACTCCCAGATCATCACCGCAAGCGGCGATGGCACCGTGCGGATCTGGGACCGGGCCAGCGGTGAGCAAGTCGGCGACCCGCTCACCGGTCACACCGGTCAGGTGTGTGCCGTCGCCGTGACCTCAGGTGACATTCAGATCATCACCGGCGGCGAGAACGGCACGATCCGGATCTGGGACCGCGCCAGCGGTAAGCAGGTCGGCGCTCCGCTCACCGGCCACACCGGCTTCGTGTTCGCGGTCGCCGTGACCTCCAATGACTCCCAGATCATCACCGCCAGCGACGACGGCACCGTGCGGATCTGGGACCGAGCCCGCGGCCACCAGGTCGGCGGCCCCCTTACCGGTCACACGGCCCGGGTCCGCGCGCTCGCCGTGACCTCCGATGGCACCCAGATCATCACCGGCGGCGAGGACGGCACGATCCGGATCTGGGACCGGGCCAGCGGCCGCCAGGTCGCCGGAACCGAGTTCTCGACGGCGCCGCCCGTCCTGGCTGATCCACACTCCGGGGTGGTCAGTGACGCGGAGAGCGCAACGGACCAGCTGGGCGTCACCAGAGATGTCAACAGCGTTGCCGCGCTGCTTGCCGCGCTCGGCACCGCACCGCCGCTGTCGGTCGCGCTGCTCGGTGACTGGGGCAGCGGGAAGTCGAGCTTCATGCAGCAGGTCATCAGTCGGGTCGACATGCTTGCCGACGCGTCGAAGCGTAACCCGCGGGCAAGCGCTTATGCCGCTCACGTCCGGCAAGTCCGATTTAACGCCTGGCACTACAGCGATGATCTCCTGTGGGTCGGCCTGGTCGAGCACTTGTTCCGCGAGCTTGCCGACCGTCGGCGGGATCCGACGGAGGATGGCCAACGGGCAGTGAAGGAAGCCGAGCTAGCCAGCGAGCAGTTCAAGTGCAAGCAGCTCAGCAAAGACCTGAGGACCGTTGACCAGGAGGGTGATAACCAGCACTGGTTCGGCTGGCTCAACAAGCTTTCCCGCGCCGGTCTGGTATTGCGCCTGGCCAATCGGAGTGTGTGGGCGGAGATCCGTACGTCGAGAAATCTGTTGCTCAGCGTAGTGTTGCTCCTGCTCTGCGTTGGTCTGATCGTTGCGTTCAGCGTGTCGGGCGAGGCGGTCGCCGGCTGGGTTACCGGTGGGTTCGTTGTCGTCGCCACTCTGCTAAGAGGTGTAGTACTGGTGTGGCAGCACATGGACAGGTTCATCGAACAGGCCCGCAACAAACTACAAAGTCAGAAGGCTGCCAGCGAGGCGCAGATCGAAGACCTAGCGGACCAGCTCGACCGGATCGATCCGGCTCGCCGGCTGAAGAACCTGCTTTCGGAGATCAGCTCGCCTGAGCGTTATGAATCATATCGCGGCCTCACCGGCCGCATCAGGCAGGATCTGGACCGGATCAGCGACGAACTGGCTGCGGCCCGGGATGACTGGGCCAAGGGTAAGAGCGGCACCGCGCCGCCGTTGCAGCGCATCATTCTCTATATCGATGATCTTGATCGGTGCCCGGCCGCTCGCGTCGTGCAGGTGCTGCAAGCGGTCAACCTGCTGCTGAGCATGTCGCTGTTCATTGTTGTTGTGGCCGTCGACCCGCGCTGGCTGCTGGGTGCGCTCGAGGACCAGCACGGCAAAGAGCTGGGGGTCGACCAACGGCGCGAGCGATCCCTGAACTTTCTCGACAAGATCTTTCACATTGCCTACGCCGTGCGGCCAATGGGCGACCGGGCGACCGAGTATCTCCGTAGTCTCCTCCCCCCGGTGGAGGACACCGACGTGGGGGACATTGAGGTGAGGGACATCAACGTGGGGGACACTGAGCCGGCGCGGGAGGAAGGTCAGCAGGCCGGCCCGCGGCTTCAGCCTCCCGATATGCAGACCGAGGGTAGCCGCGTCGAAAGCGATCAGAACACCGACCTCGGCAGTGAGGCGCCCACAGTGAGGCGCCGGAGGCCATCGAGCATCGACCTCACCGACCGAGGCCTGCGGCTGCGCTCGGCCGAATACGACTTCCTCCCGCATCTCGCCCCGTTACTCCTTACCCCGCGGGCAATCAAGAAACTGACCAACCTCTACCGGCTGCTCCGCATCTCGGTGGCCGACGATCAGCTCGACGACTTCGTCGGGGATGAAGACGGTGGGCCGTATCAGGCCGCCGCGCTGTTACTGGCGGCCGTGATCAGTGCCCCGGCGCAAGCGGAGTCGTTCCTTGCCGACTTGGCCACCGCCAAGCCTGGAGCGGACATCGTGGATACGCTCACCAGCCTGAGCGACTCCGCGTTGGCCGCCAGCCTGGCCAAGCGGATCAGGGAGATCCGCGAGGTGTTACCAGTGCACGGCGACGTCACGACCTACCAGAGGTGCGCCGTTTCGGTGCCTCGCTACAGCTTGGAGACCTACCGCCTGTTCTCTGGTAAGAGCCCGTATTCAGACTAAGTAAGTTTATGACGGGATTCGCGAGGCCCCGTGTCGAGGACTCAGTCCCACCAGAATGCCCAGCTGCGCTCGTGCAGCAGTGACGCCGCGATCTCGGCGAGCGGTTCGTGCTGCCGGCGGGCCTCGTCCGGGCAGAAGGCACGGTGCTCCGCCGCGACGCCCTGCGCGCGACGCACCGTGGTCGGCGCCGCCGCGACCGACAGCACCATCGCGTCCACGCCGAGCATGACGAGGCGTGCACCGAACCGATCCTCCCAGCTGCGCAGGACCGCGGAGAGCGCCGAGGCGTCGGTGGTGTGACGCGCGCCTGCCCAGCCGAGCGCCGCGAGGACGTCGGCGGGTCGCGCGACGCGCACCAGGGCGAGCCGCACGGCGATCTTCGCCGCGATGTCCTTCGCGGTCAGGATCGCCTCGGTATCGGGCTTGCCCCGCCGGGACGAGCGCCGCACCAGACCCGGGAACGCCGGGCCGACGGGCGCCAGGCAGGCCGGGCTGCAGCAGGGACCCGGCCACCATCGCTGCATCACGGCGGCGGCGTCACGCGTGGCCACCTGCTCGACCGCCGAGCGACCGAGCAGGTCGTCGCGCCAGTCCGTCGTCGCGAAGCGCAGGTCGACCGGAACGAGCACCGGCCACAGACCGGACGCGCCGAAGCCGTCGAGACAGCGCCGGTAGGTCTCGAACTCGGCGAGCGGTGCGTCGCTGATCCACATCCGGCCGCGCCACCGTCCCTGCGGAGTCGACACGATCCCCATCACAGCCCCCGTTCCCTCGTGTTCGTCACGCTAGGTCGAACCCGCGACCAGCCGCTCACACCGTCCACAACGGACCGGTTGTCCACAGGTCCGGCGACGAGGGTTGCGTCGCGCACACTGCGGGTGTGACGCCTGCGCGCTGGGTGCTCCACGTCGACCTCGACCAGTTCCTCGCGGCGGTCGAGGTACTGCGCCGCCCAGAACTCGCGGGCCGTCCGGTGATCGTGGGTGGCTCCGGGGATCCGACGGAGCGCGCGGTGGTGGCGACTGCGTCCTACGAGGCGCGGCGGTTCGGGGTGCACTCGGGGATGCCGCTGCGGACCGCGGCGAAGCGGTGCCCGGGTGCGGTGTTCCTGCCCAGCGACCGCACCGTCTACGAGCAGGCGTCGGCTTCGGTGATGGCGACGTTGCGCGGGTTCGACGTGGTGGTCGAGGCGCTGGGGTGGGACGAGGCGTTCCTCGGTGCGGAGACCGGCGACCCGGAGGCACTGGCCCGCGACGTGCGGCGCGGGGTGCTCGACTCGACGCGGCTGTCATGCTCGGTGGGGATCGGGGACAACAAGTTGCGCGCGAAGCTCGCCACCGGGTTCGCCAAGCCCGCCGGGGTGTTCCGGCTGACCGCGGAGAACTGGTACCCGGTGATGGCCGGGCGGCCGACCGACGCGCTGTGGGGCATCGGCCACAAGACCGCGCGGAAGCTCGCCGCGCTGGGCCTGACCACGGTCGGGCAGCTGGCCGCCGCCGACCCGGCATCGCTGGCGCAGCGGCTGGGGCCGGCGAGGGGACCGTGGTACGTGCAGCTCGCGCGGGGCCTGGACACCTCGCCCGTCGTCGGGACACCGTACGTGGCGCGCTCGCGTAGCCGGGAGACGACCTTCCAGCGCGATCTGGCGGACTGGGAGCTGGTGCGCGCCGAGGTGGCCGTGCTGGCCCGCCGAGTGGCGCTCGACGTCGCCGCGGAGGGCCGTCTCGTGGCCCGGGTGGCGGTGAAGGTGCGCTTCGCGCCGTTCTTCACCCACACCCGCAGCCGCATGCTGCCGGCGCCCACCAGCGACGCGGTTGCGCTCGAGGCCGCCGCGCTGGAGGTACTGGAACGCTTCGAGCACGACCGCCCGGTGCGGCTGCTCGGCGTGCGGGCCGAGTTCGTCGGCTGAGCGCGCGACGCTGCCGGTTCTGACCTCAGCGCGACGAATCGATGGGCATCGCGGAATTCTTTGATGACGAATCACGCATCATCACGGCCCCGTGATGCATTTGGAGTCATCAAGCTATCGAACTCACCCACTCCCCCGGCGAGT
>JALYQB010000720.1 GCA_030856045.1 Actinomycetota bacterium | reverse complement strand
GCCGCGGCCGCGCTGGCAGCCGGCGGGCCCGACACCTACTCGGCCGCGCTGGAGCGATGGCTCGCGCTCGGCGGCGCGGACCTCGACGAACGCGCCGCTGCCCTGAAATCCGACGCCTCGGGGATGGACCTGTCCGCGGCGATGGGCGGGTTGTCCGGCGGGCAGGCCGCGCGGGCCGGGCTCGCCTCGTTGCTGCTGTCGCGCTACGACGTCCTGCTGCTCGACGAGCCCACCAACGACCTCGACCTCGACGGGCTCGCGCGGCTCGAGGCGTTCGTCGCCGGGCTGCAGTGCCCCGCGGTGATCGTGAGCCACGACCGGGAGTTCCTCGCCCGGACGGTGAACCGCATCATCGAGCTGGACCTCGCGCAGCAGCGGGTCGGCGTCTACGAAGGCGGTTACGAGGCGTACCTCGCGGAGCGATCGGTGGCGCGGCGGCACGCCCGGGAGGCTTATGACGCCTATGCCGACACCCGTTCCTCGCTCGTGGAGCGCGGCCGGACCCAGCGCAGCTGGCTGGCGAAGGGCGTGCGCAACGCCCGCCGCAAGGCGACCGACAACGACAAGATCGGCCGCAAGCTCCGTGCCGAGACCAGCGAGAAGCAGGCCGCGAAGGCCCGCCAGACGCAGCGGGCCATCGAGCGGCTCGACGTGGTGGAGGAGCCGCGCAAGGAGTGGGAGCTGCAGATGTCGATCGCCGCCGGGCAGCGGTCCGGCTCGGTCGTGGCGACGCTGCGCGGGGCGGTCGTGCGGTGCGGGTCGTTCGTGCTGGGGCCGGTGGACGCGCAGGTGGACTACGGCGACCGGGTGGTGATCACCGGCGCCAACGGTGCGGGGAAGTCGACGCTGCTCGGCGCGCTGCTCGGCCGCGTGCCGCTCGCCGCCGGTGCCGCGTCGCTCGGGTCCGGGGTGCTCGTCGGGGAGATCGACCAGGCGCGGGGACTGTTCCTCGGGTCCGCGCCGCTCGTGGCGGCGTTCGGCGCGGCCGTGCCGTCGTGGCCGATCTCGGAGGTGCGCACGCTGCTGGCGAAGTTCGGGCTGGGCTCGGAGCACGTGCCGCGGCCTGCGGCGTCGTTGTCCCCGGGGGAACGGACCCGGGCCGCGCTGGCGCTGCTCGCGGCGCGCGGGGTGAACCTGCTGGTGCTCGACGAGCCGACCAACCACCTGGACCTGCCCGCGATCGAGCAGCTGGAGTCGGCGCTGGCGTCCTACGACGGGACGCTGCTGCTCGTGACGCACGACCGGCGGATGCTCGACGCGGTGCGGGTGACGCGCCGCTGGACCGTGGCGGGCGGTGCGCTGCACGAGGAGCTGGTCTAACTCAGATCGAGTTCCCGGCGGAGGACAGCACCCCGGCAAGCCACGCCGGGTCCGCGTTGCCGCCCGAGACCACCGCGACCGTGCGGCCCGGGGGCAGCGACGACCGGTGGTGCAGCCACGCCGCCGTCGTCACCGCACCGGAGGGCTCCGCGACGACCCGCGCGCGCAGCGCCAACAGCCGCGCAGCGTCCGCGATCTCGGCCTCCGACACCGTCACGATCCGGTCCACGAACCGCCGCACGTGCTCCCACGGCAGCTCCCCGAGCGAGGGCACACGCAGCCCGTCGGCCGCGGTCCGGGACGTCGAGGACACCGGCCACGCGACGAGCCGCCCGGTCCGCAGGCTCTCCTCGGCGTCCGCGGCCAGCTCCGGCTCGACGCCCACCACCCGCACCCCGCGCGACGCGAGCGCCACCGCGATCCCCGAGATCAGGCCCCCACCGGACACCGGCACCAGGACGACGGCCACGTCGGGGACATCGGAGACGATCTCCAGCCCCACCGTGCCCTGACCCGCGATCACGTCAGGATGGTCGAAGGGCGCCACCAGCACACCGCCCGTCGAGGCGACGAAGCGGTCCGCGGTCTCGACCCGCGACGCCGCGTCCACCCGCACCACCTGCGCACCCAGCGCCGCGGTCGCGTCCACCTTCCCCGACGGCGCCCCGTGCGGGATCACGATGGTCGCGGGCACGCCGAGCGCCCGCGCCGCCCACGCCACGGCCTGCGCGTGGTTGCCCGACGAGTGCGTCACGACGCCACGGGCCCGCGCGTCGGGCGACAGCCGCGCCAGCGCCACCGTAGCGCCGCGGATCTTGAACGCCCCCGTGGGCTGCAGGTTCTCCAGCTTCAGCCCGAGCGGGCCGCCTGCCCAGTGCGCGGCGTCCAGCACCGGGGTGCGCACCGCGGCACCGCGGAGCAGCCGGGCCGCGTCGACGACCGAGGAGAGCGGAACGACGTCGGCGGTCATATCGCCGCCTCCGCGGGACCACGTACGTCGGCGGTCACGCCCGGAGGCGTCGCAGTGCTGCCCGCCCCGGGGGCTCCCCTGTGTCCGACGGCACCGAGTCAGGATCGATCGACGCCGTCACCCCGCCGGCCAGCAGCGGCGTCGACGGCTCCACCGAGCGCTTCACCAGCGCGAGCGCGATCGGCCCCAGCTCGTGGTGCGTCGCCACGGTGCCCACGCGCCCGACGGTCCGCCCGCCTGCCGCCACCGGCGAACCGGTCGACGGCAGCTCGTCGCCTGATGCCAGGTGCAGCAGCACCATCCGCCGCGGCGGCCGCCCGAGGTTCGACACCCGCGCGACCGTCTCCTGGCCCCGATAGCACCCCTTCTCCAGGTGCACCGCCGGGCCGATCCAGCCGACCTCGTGCGGGATGGTCCGGTCGTCGGTGTCGACGCCCATGCGGGGCCGGAGGCCCACCGCCCGCAGCGCCTCGTGCGCCCACGTCCCCGCGGGGGTGGCCCCTGCCGTCACGAACCGCTGCCACACGTCCACCAGCGACGCGCGCGGCACCAGCAGGTCCGCACGGCCGTCGAAGGCGCGGACGATCCCGCCGGAGAAGTCGGCGAGCAACTGACCGGTCGACGGCCCGAGAAGGGTGAGCACGGCCAGCTCGCCGGTCGCCTCCCGGGGCTGCACGGCGGACCAGAACACCATCTGCTGGAGGTAACCGAGCAGCCCCGCGGAACGCCCGGGCTCGGTGGCCAGCCAGACGGTGCCGTCGGCGTGGGAGAGCACCGCGTGGTGCTCCACCCGGCCCTGCAGGTCGAGCACCAGGGCCTCGGTGTGCTCGCCGTCGGCGAGGCCGGTGAGGTGCTGGGACGTGATGGTGTGCAGCCACGTCAGCCGGTCCTCACCCGGGACGGCGAGCACCTCGCGGTGCGAGCGGTCCACCACGACGACGCCGCGCTCGGCCTCCCGCTGCTCACGCAGGGGGTCACCGTGGTGCCACGCGACGCCGGCGTCGACCGAGCCGTCGGGCGGGGACACCGCCCCGGGCAGGGACAGCAGGGGTGACGTCACGAAGTCCTCCCTTCCGTGCATTCGACGCAGCGTCCTGACAGTGCCAGGTGCGCCAGGTCGAGCTCGAAGCCGTTGCTCTCGCGCAGCACCGTGGTCAGCCCGTCCAGCGTGGCCGGGTCCACCTCGACGACCTCGCCGCAGGTGTGGCACACGAGGTGGACGTGCTCGTGCGGGCGCGTCGAGTAGTAAGGGGCCCCGTGTCCGAGATGGGTGTGCCGGACCAGCTCGAGGCCCTCGAGCAGGTCGAGCGTCCGGTAGATCGTCGTGATGTTCACGGCCGGGGCGGTGCGCTGGACGTGCGCGCAGATCTCCTCCGGGGTCGCGTGCCCCAGCTCCCCGACCGCGTCCAGGACGAGCTGGCGCTGCGGCGTCATCCGCAGCCCGCGTTCGTGCAGCGTCCGGCGCAGGGTCGTGTCCACGCCCCCGATGGTATGCCCCGCGTAGGGTGCGGCACCGTGACCGTGCACGTGCTCGCCCTGCTGGGCGGCGGCCTCGCCGATCCGGAGGCGCCGCTGCTGCGGGTCGACGACCTCGGCGTCACCCGCGGCGACGGCGTCTTCGAGACGGTGCTCGTGGTCGACGGCGCCCCGTGCGAGCTCGAACCGCACCTCGCGCGGCTGGCGCGCTCCGCGGCGATGCTCGACCTACCAGCCCCCGACCTGGCCGCCTGGCGCGCGTGTGCCGCGACCGCGATCGACGGTTGGGGCGGCGGGCGGGAGGCTACCCAGGGCGGTGGCCGGGAGATGGTGCTCAAGCTCGTCCTCACCCGCGGTATCGAGGGCACCGGCCGCGTCACCGGCTTCGCCACCGGGTCTCCGGTGCCCGACGTCCT
Organism: Actinomycetota bacterium; assembly: GCA_030856045.1. GTDB lineage: Bacteria > Actinomycetota > Actinomycetes > Mycobacteriales > Pseudonocardiaceae > JALYQB01. Next base: position 608 of record JALYQB010000720.1, on the reverse strand, counting down.
GCTCGCGCAGCGACGCGACGGAATCTCGGTCGTCATGCTGACCCGGGGCGTGACGCCGGAGCTGGCCGGTCAGGCGCCGTGGCTGCTGCTCGGCGCGAAGACGCTCTCCTACGCGACCAACATGGCCGCACTACGGCACGCCGCGACGCGCGATGCCGACGACGTCGTGTTCACGGCCCCCGGCGGCGCCGTCCTGGAGGGCCCGACATCGAGCGTCGTGGTGGCGCAGGGCTCCACGCTGCGCACCCCGCCGCCGGAGAGCGGCATCCTGCCCGGCACCACCCAGGGCGCGCTGTTCCGCGGCGCCGCGGCCGCGGGGTGGGAGACACGCGTCGAGCCACTCACGGTCGACGACCTGCGCGCCGCCGACGGCGTGTGGCTCGCGTCGAGCGTCCGGCTGCTCGCGCGGGTGCACACCCTCGACGGGGAGACGCTGCCCGGCCGGGGCCTCGACCTCGACGGGTTGCTCGCCGACGCCTACGGGTGGGCCCGCACCGGCTGAAGCCGCACGGCGGTGCCCGGCCGCGCCTGCGCCAACCCCGGCAGCGCGCTCGGCAGCGCGACCGCGACCACGGGGTAGCCGCCGGTCACCGGGTGGTCGGCGAGGA
>JALYQB010000705.1 GCA_030856045.1 Actinomycetota bacterium | reverse complement strand
CGGCGCCGATCTCCTCGGCGGTCGGCAACTCGTCGACCTCCGCTGCCGGCAGCGGGCGCCGCCCGCGAGTCTGCGCCGTCGCGTCGAACTGCTGCTCCAGGCGGCGAACCACTGCGCTGACCTCGTCCGACGTGGCGATCTGCTGATCGACCTCGGCGATGGCCTGGTCTGCCGCGGGACGCAGCGCCTCAGCGGGCACGGCGAGCCCGCTGACGGCGCCGAACTGATCCAGCAACTCCAGCGCGGCGGCGGGGACCTCCGCGCGGGCGAGGTAGTGCGGCACGTGGGCCGCGAAGCCCACCGCGTCGTGGCCGGCCTCGCCGAGTCGCAGCTCCAGCAGTGCGGAGACGCTGGCGGGCACCTCGATGGTGCCGAACCAGCGCTCGTGGTCCGCGACGAGCTCGGGGCGCGTCGCGTGCGCGGTCACCGTGACCGGACGGGTGTGCGGCACCGCCATGGGTACCGCGTCGAGCCCGACGGTGAGTCGCACCCCGAAGCGCTCGACGAGCTCGGTGACGGCAGCGACGAACCGCTCCCACTGCAGGTCCGGCTCGGGGCCCGCCAGCAGCAGGAACGGGGTCCCTTCGCTGTCGCGGACCTCGTGCAGGGTCAGCTCCGGGCGGGCGTAGCCGGCCCAATGGTCGGTCTCGAACATCATGACCGGGCGCCGCGAGCGGTAGTCGAGCAGCTGGTCGGTGTCGAACGTGGCGACGACCCTACTGTCCAGATGCTCGAGGAGGTGCTCCACGGCGAGCCTGCCTGCCTGCCCCGCGTCGATGAACCCGGCGAGGCTGTGCACGAGCACCGGACCGCCCTCGGGCGTAGTCGGGTCGTCGGTGATCTGGTATAGCTCCGTGGTGGGTTCGGACACGTCGCCTCACTTCCCTCGTCGCAGGTCTTCACGGGTGTCCAACGCCGCGGCGCGCCCGTTCCATCCCGGCGCGGTAATCACACGTTGGTGACAACGACTATCGTTATACTCGTCCACACCGTCACCGTCCGAAAGAGATCCAACACTGTGCGTATCGCCTTCGTCGGCAAGGGGGGCAGCGGGAAGACCACGCTGTCGGCCCTGTTCACCCGCCATCTCGTCGAGCTGGGACGGCCCGTGCTCGCGATCGACGCCGACATCAACCAGCACCTGGGCCAGGCACTGGGGCTCGAGGACGCCGCAGTCACCGCGGTCCCACCGCTCGGTGCCGACCTCGGCTGGGTCAAAGACCACCTGCGCGGCACCAACCCTCGGATCGCCCCGGGAGAGATGATCAAGACGACACCGCCGGGCCGCGGCTCGCGGCTGCTGCGCCTGCACCCCGGCGACGAGCTGCACCGGCGGTTCGCTCGGTCGGCGGGTGGTGGGCATCTCATGGTGACCGGCGAGTTCGAGCCCGACGACGTCGGGGTGTCCTGTTACCACTCGAAGACCGGTGCGGTGGAGCTCTACCTGAACCACCTGGTCGACGGGCCCGGCGAGTACGTCGTGGTGGACATGACCGCGGGAGCCGACGCGTTCGCCTCCGGCCTCTTCACCCGGTTCGACCTGGTCATGCTGGTCAGCGAGCCGACGCGGCGCGGCGTGGGGGTGTACCGGCAGTTCGCGCAGCACGCGCAGGGCCATGCCGTGCGTCTGCGGGTACTCGGCAACAAGGTCGGCGGGGCGGACGATGAGGCGTGGTTGCGCGCGGAGCTCGGCGGGGCGCTGCTCGCCTCGGTCGGATATTCGACGTGGGTGCGGGCAGCCGAGCAGGGTCGCGCGCCGGACTTCGCGAAGGTCGAGCCGGGCACGCGGGGCGCGCTCGACGCGGTGCTCACCGAGCTCGACCGGATCGAGCGCGACTGGGACGCCTACCATCGCGGCACCGTGCACTTCCACCTCCGCAACGCTGCTGCGTGGGCCAGCCGGTCCGCGGGCGCCGACCTCGCCGAGCAGGTCGACCCGCTGTTCGTCCCGGGCCCGGCGGCACTCGCCGACGGCCCGGTTCCCGCGGGCGTCGTGCCCGCGGGACGATGACAATCCTGGAGGATCCGATGTCGCTGGATGTCCCACCCACCATGATCGCCGCGGCCGAGCGGGGCGAGCTCGACGATGCGGAGTTCGTCGCCGTCGTCCGGGACTCGCTGCCCTACGCGTGGGAGGTCATCTCCGCCGTGGCCGCCGACCTGGAGCTGGCCCCGGACGCGGAGAAGACCGAGCACGCGATCCCGCCGCCGGACGAGGCGGCGCGCGGACAGCTGCTTCGCGCACTGGCGAGCGATGCGATCCGCGGTGCCCTGCAGCGGCACTTCGGCGTGCAGCTCGCCTTCCAGAACTGCCACCGGGTGGCCGCCTTCCGTCCCGAGGCGGTCGGGAGCGAGCGGTACCGCCGGTTCGTCTCCCCGCGCGAACAGGTGCTGAATCAGACCCCGCTGCTGCGGGACTGCTGACACCGTGTCCTGATCGACCTTGGCGCACGGGCCGGGAAGCGGGCAGGCTGACCGAGTGCCCCTTCCCGGCCCGCGCCAGCTCCAGACGTTCCTCGCTGCGGTGAGCCGCAGCCCAGCCACGATGGGGGCGGTGGCGCCGAGTTCCGCGCGCCTCGGCGACCGGCTCGCTGCCATCGTCCCGGGAAGCGGTGAGCCGGTGGTCGTCGAGCTCGGGCCGGGGACGGGCCCCACGACGGCCGCGGTGCAGCGCAGGCTGGCCGGGCGCGGACGGCACGTCGCCGTGGAACTCGACCCCGTGCTGGCCGAGCACCTGGCGCGTGAGCACCCGAGCGTTGATGTCGCGGTCGGCGACGCTGCCGAGCTCGGGCGGATCCTGGCCGAGCGCGGCCTGTCCGGGGTCGACGCCGTGCTCTCCGGCCTGCCGTGGTCGCTGCTTTCCCCTGCGGCGCAACGGACGATCCTCGACGCCGTGGCGGCCGCGCTGCGCCCCGGTGCGGCGTTCACCACGATCGCCTACGTCCATGCCCTGCCACTGGATGGCGCCCGGCGGTTCCGGGCCCTGCTCGCCACGCTGTTCGACGAGGTGCTCACGACCCGCACCGTGTGGGGCAACGTGCCGCCCGCGGTGACGTACGTGTGCCGCCGTCCTGCGGGGCGCTGATGCGCGCCGGGCTCCTCGTGGCGTGCGGCCACGCAGGCTAGACCACCGGTCCGACACCGGCGGCTGTCGCGAGACGCGGGCGGATGAGCTGTCCCCAACCCGCACCCTGTCCACAGGCGCACGGCAGCCCCCCTGGCCCCGCCCCGCCGCCCGGCGCACCGTGATCGCCATGACAGCGCCACCCGCACACCGTATCCGCCTCACCGACCCCGCAGAGCTGATCGCGGCGGTGCCGCACCTGCTCGGCTTCCACCCGAGGGACTCGCTGGTGGTGGTCGCGCTCGACGGCCGCCGCCTCGGCCTGACCCTGCGCGCCGACCTGCCGCCGCCGGGCGAGGAGGTCTTGCTCGCCGAACAGGTCATGCTCCCGCTGCTGCGCCAGCGCCTCACCGGGGTCCTGCTGCTGGTCGTCGGTGGCCCACCGGGGCGCGACGGCGACGTGCCGGGCCGGGTGGTCGTCGACGCGGTGGACGACGCGCTGGCGGAGAAGGGCGTCCCGGTGGAGCACGCTGCCTGGACCGCCGGCACGCAGCCGGGTGCGCTGTGGCGTTGCCATGACGACCCCGGCTGCGGCGGTGCGGTCGACGACCCGGCGACGTCTGCGCTCGCCGCGGCGACGGTCGCCGCAGGCGCCGTGACGTTCGGCAGCCGGGAGGAGCTCGCCGCGCTGCTTGCCCCTGACCCGCCTGAGGTGCTCGCTCGGCGCGCGAAGCTGTTCGCGGCCGCCGACGCGGAACACCCGCTGCAGGCGGATCCGGCGGCACGGCGCGCCCGGGACCTCGCCGGGCTGCACGCCGACGCGGCTCGGGGCGAACTCACGCTCGACGACGAGACGGTAGTGGCCGCGGCGTCCGCGCTGTGCGACCACCGGGTGCGGGACTCGTGCCTGGGCTGGAGCGTCGGCGAAGGTGCGGCGGCGGCCGAGCAGTTGTGGCTGGCGCTGGTGCGGGCCGTACCGGGCGTGGCGCGCGCGGAACCCGCGGCCATGCTCGCCTGCACGGCCTACCTGCGGGGC
>JALYQB010000653.1 GCA_030856045.1 Actinomycetota bacterium | reverse complement strand
GCTCCCCGCCGACCACGACGATCCGCAGCCGGCCGGGCGTGCCGGCGCGCTGGGCGGCATCGGCGGCGTTCTGCGCCAGCTCCACCAGGAGCCGGTCCGCGTATCCGCCGCGGACGAGGTCAGACTCGGCGTTGGCGTCCTCGCGGAACCGGGTCGGGGACGACCGCCACGCCGCGAGCACCCCGTCGCGCAGCGCCGCGGTGCCGAACGGGTCCGGAGTCACTCCGCCGGCCGCTCCGGGCCGTCGCCGGCCGAGTCCGAGACCGCAGCCGGTGCCGTGTGCTGCACGTCGAGGTCGGCGTCGTCATAGACGAGCTCGGCGACCGGGACGGCCGCGCTCATGTCCACCTCGACCTCGGAGTGCGCGCCGCAGCCGTACTCGGCGTGCACGACCTGCCCGTCGGCGGGGGCCAGCTCGTTGCCACACGCGCCGAACGCCGCGGACAGCGCCCCGGCGAGTGGTAGGTAGAAACCGCAGGTCACGCAGCTGGCGGGGGCGCTGCGGGCCATGGCCGCGTCGGGCCCGCGCTCGCCCTCCCGCCACCGCTGCGCCACCTCGAGACGCGCCTCATGGGACAGCACCCGGGGGCGGCCCAGCCCGAGCTCGGGCAGCAGGTCGTCGACGTCCTCGCTCGCCACGTACCCGGGCACGAGCCGCGGGTCCTCCGCGTCGGTCGGGAGCAGGTCGCCGATGCCGAGGTCGCCCGCCCGCACGCGCTCGGTCCAGGGCACCCAGTCCGGTGCGACGAGGGCGGCCGGGCCGGGGAGCAGCACCACCTCGCTCACCGTGACGGGGTGCTCCGACCCGCCGGAGGCGACGGTGACCGCCCACCGCCACCCGCGGTAGCCGCGCAAGCCGCAGTCGAACAGGTGCGTGACGGCGTCGCCGAGCGGCTCGCCCTGCACGTCGACGTGCTCGCCGACGGGCGTCTCGCCCGCCTCGGTCTGCGCCGCCCCCCGCGCGAGGTCGACGGCGCCTGCCAGGCGCGGATCGGTCTCCGCCACGGTCGTTGCCTCGGGTGCCACGCCGACGATTGTGCCGCACGGTGCCGTCGGTGCGGTATGCCAGGCTCGTGACGTGCACCTCGCCCTGCCCGCCGTCGCGCTCGCAGCGCTGCTGGCCACCGCATGCTCCGGACCGCCACCGGCCACCGCCCAGGACCCGGACCCCGACGGCGCCCTCCGCGTGGCGGTGCTGGAACGCCTCCCGCACGACACCGAGCTGTTCACCCAGGGCCTCGAGATCGCCGACGGGGTGCTCTACGAGGGCACGGGGCTCGTCGGCGAGTCGCGGCTGCGGGCCACGCCGCTCGCGGACCCGAGCCGGGTACTCACCGAGGTCGAGCTACCCGAGCCGCTGTTCGGTGAGGGCCTCACCGTGGTGGACGACCGGATCTGGCAGCTCACCTGGCGCGGCGGCGTCGCCATCGAGCGGGACCGCGACAGCCTCGCCGAGCGGCGCCGGGTGCGCTACGACGGCGAGGGTTGGGGCATCTGCTCCCAGCGCGAGTCACCGGCCGGGTGGCTCGTGATGAGCAACGGCACCGCGGTGCTCACCTTCCGCGACCCGGACACGTTCGCCGCGACCGGCACCGTCACGGTCCGCGACCGGGGGCGCCCCGTCGCGCGGCTCAACGAGCTCGAGTGCACGGCCGGCGCGGTATGGGCGAACGTCTGGCAGACCGACCGCATCGTGCGCATCGACCCGGCGACGGGGGCGGTGACGGCGACGGTGGACGCGGCCGGCCTGCTCACCCCGCAGCAGCGGGCACGCGCCGACGTCCTCAACGGGATCGCGGCCGTGCCGGGCACCGACGGCGAGTTCCTCCTCACCGGGAAGCGCTGGCCCACGACCTTCCGGGTGCGCTTCGCCCCGGCCTGACCACGAGCCCGCGCAAGGACGGGCGGTGCGGCAGGATTGACGCTGTGAAGCGGCCCACCTCCCCGTCCGGTCCCGGTGACCCGCAGCTGCCGCGGAAGATCACGGTCACGCGGGTCGCGGCGTGGCGAGGGCGCCATTTCGTGCGTGAGAGCGTCCGGCTGTTCCGCTCGGCCACGACCGCGGACGGGGCGGGCAAGTCCGGGCTGTCGTCGCTGACCTACGCGACGATGATGAACTACGCCGCCGACGCCGCGATCGCCGTCGCGCTGGCGAACACCCTGTTCTTCGCCGCAGCCACCGCCGAGAGCCGCAGCAACGTCGCGCTGTACCTGCTCATCACCGTCGCGCCGTTCGCGGTGATCGCGCCGATCATCGGCCCGCTGCTCGACCGTCTGCAGCGCGGCAGGCGTGCGGCGATGGCACTGTCGTTCGCCGGGCGGAGCCTGTTGCTGGTCGTCATGGCGATCCACCTCGACGACTGGCTGCTCTACCCCGCGGCGCTGGGCTTCATGGTGCTGTCGAAGTCCTACAACGTGCTCAAGGCGGCCGTGACGCCGCGCGTCCTGCCGCCGGACATCACGCTGGTGAAGACGAACTCGCGCATCTCGGTGTTCGGCCTCGCCGCCGGCGGTGTCGTCGGTGCGATCGCGGCGGGGTTCGCGGCGCTGCTGGGATCGCCGGCCGCGCTGTGGTTCACCGCCGCGGTGTGCCTGGTCGGGGTCTGGCTGTGTCTGCGGATCCCCGCGCGGGTCGAGGTCACCGAGGGCGAGACCCCCGCGTCGCTGCGCGCCGAGCCGACGGCCGAGCTCGACGCCGCGCGGCGCAGGCAGCCGATGGGCCGCAGCGTCGTCGTCGCGCTGTGGGGCAACGGTACGGCCCGGCTGCTCACCGGGTTCCTCACGCTGTTCATCGCGTTCGTGGTGAAGGCGCAGACCGAGGGCTCCCCGTGGCAGCAGGCGGCGCTGCTGGGCACGTTCGGTGCGGTGGGCGGCGCCGGAAGCTTCCTCGGCAACGTGATCGGCGCGAGGATGCACTTCGCGAAGCCGGAGCGGCTGATCGTCGCCTGCATCACGGCCGGGCTGACGATGGCCGTGATGGTCGCCCTCGTGCAGGGCATCGTCGTCGCGACGATCACCGCGCTGGTCGCCGGGACCGGGAGCGCGCTGTGCAAGGTGTGCCTCGACGCGGTGATCCAGCGCGACATGCCGGAGGCGTCCCGCGCGTCGGCGTTCGGCCGCTCGGAGACCGTGTTGCAGGTGAGCTGGGTGTTCGGCGGCACCCTGGGCGTCCTGCTGCCCCCCACCTACTGGATCGGCTTCGCGACGCTCTCCGGCGTCTTCGCGCTGGGGCTGGCGCAGACGCTGCTGGCGCGGCGGGGGTCGTCGCTGCTGCCCGGGCTCGGGGGTGACCGTCCGCTGCGGCCGGACCCGGTGGCCCGGCGGCGCCGCGCCCCCACCCGGCCGATGCGGGTACCGAGTGAACCCGACGCCAGGCGATAGCTGCCCGTGCGCCGCGTCCTCCTGCTGTTGCCCTCGTGCTCGTCCGTCGGTCAGGGATCGAGCTCGCGCGCGACCGCGCGGACCACCTCGGCCACCCGCTTGATGTTCTTGCGATCGGGGTAGCGGCCGCGCCGCAGCTCCGGCTGCACCCGGTCCTCCAGCAGCTTGATCATGTCGTCGATGAGGCCGTGCAGCTCCTCCGCCGGACGGCGCCGCGCCTCGGCCACCGACGGCAGCGGGTCGACGAGCCGCACCGAGAGCGCCTGGGGCCCGCGCCGGCCGTCCGCGACCCCGAACTCGACACGCTGACCGGCCTTGAGCCCCTCGACCCCCGCGGGCAGCGCCGCGGCGCGGACGTAGACGTCCACACCGCCCTCCTGGGTGACGAAGCCGAATCCCTTGTCCGCGTCGTACCACTTGACCTTGCCGGTCGGCACCGATCTCACCGTTCTCTCATGAAGTGCCCGCACCGCCGCGCCCCCCATACCGCCCACAACGGCGGCCCAGCACGACGAACGCGCCCCAAGCGCACCCGGGACGCGGACCTCCGAGCCTACGCCCGAACCCCCTCATCTGAACCGCGACATGGATGCTTGTCGCGGTCAGGGAGGCGGGCGGTGCAGCAGGTCGGCTGAGCGCTTGCGCATCTCGACTTTGCGGACCTTGCCCGTGACGGTCATCGGGAACTCGGTGACGATGTGCACGTACCGCGGGATCTTGTAGTGCGCCAGCCTGCCGGTGCAGAACTCGCGCAGCGCCTCCGCGGTGAGCTCGGCTGCGCCGTCACGCAGCTGCACCCATGCGCACAGCTCCTCGCCGTAGCGCGCGTCGGGTACGCCGATCACCTGCACGTCGACGATGTCCGGATGGGTGTGGAGGAACTCCTCGATCTCCCGCGGGTACACGTTCTCCCCGCCGCGGATCACCATGTCCTTGATGCGGCCGGTGATGCTGAGGTAGCCGGCGGAGTCCATCACCGCGAGGTCCCCGGTGTGCATCCAGCGGGCCGAGTCGATCGCATCGGCGGTCTTCGCCGGCTCCTGCCAGTACCCGAGCATCACCGAGTACCCGCGGGTGCAGAACTCGCCCGGCTCCCCGCGCGGCACCGTCAGCCCGGTCTCCGGGTCCACGACCTTCACCTCGAGATGCGGGTGCACCCGCCCCACGGTGGACACCCGCCGGTCGAGGGAGTCGTCCGCCCGGGTCTGCGTGGACACCGGCGACGTCTCGGTCATGCCGTAGCAGATCGTCACCTCGGTCATACCCATCCGCTCGACGACCTGCTTCATCACCGCCACGGGGCACGGCGAGCCTGCCATGATCCCCGTGCGCAGCGAGGCAAGGTCGTAGGACTCGAAATCCGGCAGCCCGAGCTCGGCGATGAACATCGTCGGCACGCCGTAGAGCGAGGTGCACCGCTCCTGCGCGACGGCGGCGAGCGTGGCCGCGGGCTCGAACGCCGGGGCCGGGTAGACGAGGCACGCGCCGTGCGTCGTCGCCGCGAGGTTGCCCATCACCATGCCGAAGCAGTGGTACAGCGGCACCGGCACGCAGATGCGGTCCTGTTCGGTGTAGTCGCACAGCTCACCGACGAAGTAGCCGTTGTTGAGGATGTTGTGGTGCGAGAGCGTCGCGCCCTTGGGAAACCCGGTGGTGCCCGAGGTGTACTGGATGTTGATCGGGTCGTCCGGCGAGAGACCCGCCTGCTGCTCGGCGAGCGCGGCCGCGTCCCCGTCGCGCACCGCCAGGTCGTCCCAGTCCGCAGACCCGATGAGCACGACGTGCTCCA
>JALYQB010000652.1 GCA_030856045.1 Actinomycetota bacterium | reverse complement strand
CCGGTGCCGTGAGCACCGCGACGGCGGGACGGGCCCGGCACACGTTGAGCGCAGGCGCGAGCGCGCGGCCGTGCGCCGACACGACCGTCACGTCGTCCCAGGAGCGCCCGAGCAGTGCGAACGCCCGCGAGACGCTCGACCGCCCGGGCAGCACCCTCGGCGCGAGGCCCCGCTCCCGCAGCGACCGTACGATCCCGAAGAATCCGGGGTCGCCGCTGGCGAGGACCACCGTCCGCCGCACGCCGTCGACCTCCGCGAGCCTGATGCGGCGCGCACCGCCCGGAACGGCAACGGCGTCGAGGTGGCGCTGCGATCCGGCCACCACCTCGGCCGTGGCGAGCTCCGCAGCGCCACCGGCGGGTAGCACCGGCCCGTCGAGACCGAGCACTGTGACGCTCACGGCACCCACTCCGGCTCGGTCGCGGCGACGACCCGCGCCCCGGTGAAGTCGACCATCGCGGTCCGGGCGCGGAGCCCGGACCGGCGTCGCAGCGTGTCCGCCACCCGCGCGCAGACCACGTCGCCGCAGGTCCGCAGCATCCCCGCCGCCTCCCACACCTCGTAGGCGCGACGGGCGGTGCGGGCGGTGCGCACCTCGTCGACCTGCGCCGCCGAACCCCCGCTTGCCGCGGTGATGTCCGCGAGAAGGCCGGTGTCCACCGACGCTCTCGAGTAGTGCGTGGCGACCGATCCCGCCGCGAGCTTCGTGAGCTTGCCGATCATGCCGACGAACACGACGTCGGTGAGCCCGTGCCGGGCGGCGCGGTCGAGCGCCTGCGCCGTGAAGTCGCCGACCTCGACGAACGACACCACCGGTAGGTCCGGCAGCAGCGCCATCGCGCCGCGCTCGGTGCGCCCGCCGGTCGCGAGCACGAGCGTCGGCACGCCCTGCGCGGCCATGACGCTGACCGCCTGCTCCACCGAGGCCCGCCACGACGCGGTGGAGAACGGCCGCACGATGCCCGTCGTGCCGAGGATCGAGATGCCGCCCACGATGCCGAGGCGGTGGTTGGTCGTCTTCCGCGCGCGCTCCTCGCCGTCGGGAACGCTGATCGTGACGTCCACGCCGCGCCGGCCGGCGGCCTCACGCACCGCGGCGTCGATCATGGTCCGCGGCACGGGGTTGATCGCCGGCTCGCCGACGGGCAGCCCGAGCCCGTCCCTTGTCACGGTCCCGATGCCGGGCCCGCCGTGGAGCACGACGGCACCGTCGGGCCGCCACGCGACCTCGACCGTGAGGTGCGCGCCGTGCGTGACGTCCGGGTCGTCGCCTGCGTCCTTGACGACGACCGCGGTGGCGCACCCGTCCCCGCACCGCACCGAGTGCACCGCGAACACGTGCCGGTCCCCCGAAGGGAACGGGATGTCCACCTCGGACGGCAGCGTCCCGGAACCCCGTGTCCCGGAACCCCGTGTCCCGGAACCCAGTGCGATCACCGCCGCCTTCGCCGCCGCCGCCGAGCACGCACCGGTGGTGAACCCGGTGCGCAGCGCCCGTCCCTTGGCGACGCGGCTCACAGCTGCCGGCCCCGCCCCCCGCGCACCGGGAGCACAACCACAGTGGACAGATAGCTCGCGGCGTCCATCTCGGCCAGCGGCACCACCTTCTCGTCCGGAGTACCGAGGTGTTCCGCGCACCACGCGCGGTCCAGCGCACCGGCCGCGTCGACGCTGCGCCGCACCTCGTCGATGTGCCTGCCGCCCTTGTACGCCACGACCGTGCCCGGTCCGGCCAGTGCGGCGTCCAGGCCATCCAGGCTGCGCGTGAGCGGCACCAGGGTGAGCGGCTCGGTGCCCTCGACGAGCATCACGCCCGCCGCCGAAGCCGCGGCCTGCATCGCGGTGATGCCCGGGATCGTTCGCACCCGCACGTCCGGCAGTGCGGCGCGCACCCCGGCGGCGAGGTAGGAGAACGTCGAGTAGACGGCGGGGTCGCCGAGGGTGGCGAACGCCGCGGTCCCGCCGCGGGCGTACAGGTGCTCCACGACCCGCGCCGCGGCCGCGTCCCACCGCTCGCGGCGGCGTTGCTGCGGGCCGGCGACGTCGTGGTTGAGCGCGAAGACGAGCCGTTCGATCCGATCATGGTCCACGTGCCCGCGGACCACCGCCTCGGCACGGCCCTCGGTGTCGAGGTCCATCACCGGCACGAAGATCCGCCCGGCGGTGCCGAACTCGCGGACCGCGGCGACGGTCATCAGGTCCGGATCGCCGGGCCCCACGCCGACACCCACCAGCTCCGGTGAGTGGCGATTCGCGCCCCGACCCACATCGCCACTCACGAGGCGGCCCGCACGAACCGCTGCACAGCGGACGGTGCTCCGGCCGGGTGGGCGTGCAGGAACGAAGCGTGCACACCGCGGTGCACGAACCCCTCCGCGGGCACGCCCACCCACCCCCACGCGGGCGACGTGGACCCGCGCGGCGTCACGGCGGTGCGGTGGAACTCGTGTCCCGTCACCCGGGCGCCCTCCTCGTGCAGTGCGGATCCGGACAGCGCGACCGCGTCCCGGTACCCGAGCGTCAGCCGCCCCGTCATCGCGGCCTCGGCATCGAGCACCCCGCACATCGGCAGGCCGTCGAGGCTGCGGCCGAGGTAGAGCAGCCCGCCGCACTCGGCGTGGATCGGCGCGCCGGACGCCGCGAATCGCGCCACCGCGTCGCGCAACGTCACGTTGGCCGAGAGCTCCGCGGCGTGCTCCTCCGGGAACCCGCCCGGCAGCACCAGCGCCGACGTGCCTGGCGGCAGCGCCTCGTCACGCAGGGGGTCCACAGTGGCCACCGCAGCGCCCGCCGCGGCGAGCAACTCGGCGTACTCGGTGTAGCCGAAGGCGAATGCCGGGCCGCCCGCCAGCGCGACTACGGGCGCACCGGCGACTGGTGATACCTCGGCGGCCGGCTCCCACGGCTCCGCGGGACCACCCGCCGCCAGCGCGACGACGGCATCGAGG
>JALYQB010000640.1 GCA_030856045.1 Actinomycetota bacterium | reverse complement strand
CGAATCCCGTTGGGGGCACGCACCGAAGCAGGACAGCAAGGCCCTGTGGCGCAGATGGTCAGCGCGTCGCCCTGTCAAGGCGAAGGTCGCGGGTTCAAGTCCCGTCAGGGTCGCACCGCAGTACGGGTCGGGTCGCCGGCCCGCCCGGCCAGGTAGCTCAGTTGGTACGAGCGTCCGACTGAAAATCGGAAGGTCGGCGGTTCGACCCCGCCCCTGGCCACCACCTTCCCTATGACCTCTGAGCACCGCAGACGCTGCGAGCTAAGATCGAGGTGAGTGGCCTGCAGTCGGCTTCTGTCCAACTGACTGTCCAATTCTGCTGTTTGAGTAGTCCTCATGGCACGCAGGAAGCAGGCCACGAAGGACCTGACCGGCATCCGGCAGCGGGGCGGCACCTACCAGGTTCGGATCTTCGGTGGGCATGACCCGGTGACCGGCAAGCAGGTGATGCTGACCGGTTCGGCGATGACGAGGACGCGGCGATCAAGCTCCGGGACACGTTCCGGCGGCAGGTCGCGGACGCCACGGCGGCGCGCACCAGCGTGACGCTGGTCTATCTGCTCGACGAGTGGCTGGCGGGGCACCAGGTCGAAGACAGGGTCGAGGTGGTCGCGGCCGTCGGTCTGGGCGGCGGTGACCGCGACGGCGGCCTCGCGGAGCACGGCGATGACCTACCCGGCCCACTGCTGCTGGGTGGGGTGCAGCTCCAGGACGCATGTGGCGTGGCGGATCAGGTGCGCGGCGCATTGCCCGACCCCGGCGAGCTGGAGATCGAACTGGTGCCAACCGACGTAGTCATCACGGACCAGGTAGCCGGTGTAGCCCTCCAAGACGTTCAGACCGGCGAGGGCAGTCTTGGAGCGCGAGCCCATCGCCGCGTACCAGACCAGCCGCGCGTCAGGGGGCGTACGGTGACCGCGTGCGGGGGGCCCCGGGCAGCGGCTGTCCGTGGGCGTCGGTGTCTTTGTGGATCACGTTGGTGGGGGTCTCATCGGCGCAGAGGACGTCCTCGGCGCGCAGCGCGGTTTTCATCGCCTCGTCGAACCCGGCCGTGTCCAGGTGCTGGGCGAACCGGGCCAGGGCGCGGGCCACGAACCCGGTCGATACCGGGGCTCCCAGCAGCGCCGCCATCAGCGCCGCGGTCCGCTCGACCGGGACATTGCCCTCGACGCCCAGTAAGTTCGCCGCGGCGTTGACGTTCAGCCCGTAGGCCACCGTGCCGGCCGCCCCGAACGGCGGCGCCGCGGTGATGGTCTTCCCGCAGCAGCTGCAGCGCCGCCGCGGCAGCCGGTAGTGCACCTTCTCCAGGCTGATCGGCGCGATGTCCCACACCTGCGCCCAGCCCAGGCCCGCGTCCGCGGCCTCGCCCAGATCAGCGCCGCACCCCGAACAGTCGCCCGGCGCGGGCAGGGTCTCGGTCCGGTCCGGCGTCACCGTCGGCGCCAACCCCGACCCCGTACGGCCCGGCTGCCCACCGGGCTTACGGTCCTTGGACCGCTCCCGCGACGAGCGATCCGCCCGCCGCTTGGCCTTTGCCGTGATCGAGTCCTTCGACGACGGCTGAGAGGAATTCGTCGAATCACGCCCCAGCCGAGCCTCCAACTCAGCGATCCGAGCGTGGGCCCGCTCCAGCTGCGACGTCAAGCCCACCACCAGCGCCGTCAGCTCCTCATAGGAGGGCGACGGCTGCTCAGGCGCGGACACAACCCGAGATGATCGACGATCAAGGACCCAAGATCGAGCCGACACGCCGACACGGTCCCCGAGATCAAATCCAGCTCAACGGCCCTGCTCAACCAGCCCCGTGAATGGACACGCTGACTAGGGCACGTTCGTCTGGCTGACCTTCGTCACCGGCGCGCGACGCGGAGAGCTGCTCGGCCTGGCCTGGGAACACCTCGATCTGTCCGCTGGCTTGCTGACGATCCGGCGCAACCTGGTCCGCCAGAACGGCAAGGCGATCATCAAAGACACCAAGACACACCAGATACGCATCGTCAGCCTCGATCCGGACACCATTGCGATCCTGCGCGACCACAAGCAGCGCGTCGCAGAACAGTGAACAGTGCACAGCGATCGAGACAAACGCTCACCGACGAAGCTTTCGTTTTCGCCTACGCTCCGGACCACCGCCGACACTGTGACCCGGACGGCATCACCCGCCGGTACGGGAAGATGACGGCAAGCCTCAGACCTCCGGAAGTTGTCGGCCCATTGCGTGACTGACCAGCAAATTTGCTTTAGCAAACGTCTGCGAAAATAGTTTAAGTCCACTCGAGGCGCATGGCGATCTTGTCGTATTATCTATACGCCT
>JALYQB010000630.1 GCA_030856045.1 Actinomycetota bacterium | reverse complement strand
GCCGTGCTGCTCGAACCGGTGGGTGATGTCACGCTGCTGCCCGACACCCCTGCCGCCCTGACCGCCGTGGTGGCGTTGCACTGCGGGGAGCTGGCGATCGCCGATGCGGCGTTGCGGCGAGCGGTCGACGTGAGGCTCGGCGGCCGTCCCGCGCAGATGCGGCACCTGCTGCTGCACGGCTGGGTCCTGATGGCGCGCGGCAAGCTGGCCGCTGCTCATCGAGCGCTCGATCAGTCGGCACGCACGGCGCGGCACCTCGAGCCGCGCGACGAGCTGTTCGCGGCCGCGCTCGCCGTGGGCCTCGCGCGCCGCGAGGACGACATGGCCGCGCTCGCCTCGGCGTGGACCCGGGCCAGGATCGCGCTGGTCCGGCAGCCGATCGATCTGTACACGCTCCGGCCGCTGGGTGAGCTCGCCGTCGCCGCAGCAAGACTGGGCGAACTGGAATGGGTGACACCGCACGTGAAGGAAGCCGAGAGCCTGCTGGACGAACTCGGCAACCCGGCATTGTGGTCGGCATCGCTGCACTGGGACGAGATGCATGCTGCGATCGTCGCCGGTCAGCCGGCCGAGGCACAGCGTCATGCCGATGCGTTGGAGGCTGCGACGGCGAGCTCGTACGCCGCCGTGCTGTCGGCCGCGGCGCGGAGTTGGCTGCGCATCCTGTCCGGGGAGATCGATCCGGACGACGTGCAGGCAGCGGCGGTACGTCTGGGCGGCGTCGGCCTCTCCTGGGAAGGCGCCCGGCTGGCGGGGCAGGCGGCCGCGCGTGCCACCGATCGACGGATCATGGCGACGCTGCTCGCCACCGCCCGTTCCCTGCACGCCAGCGCACCGGGGACACCCGATGCTCCGTCCCTCGATGAGGACACGACGGCTGACGGGTCCGGCGCCGGCCATTCGACCGCGGGAACAGCAGCAGCAGCTGCATCATCGCTGAGGGTGTCCGCGGCGACCGCCGGTGGAGTGCCGGGCGCGCGACCCACCACACCGGCAGCGGAGCAGCGGTCGATCCTGAGCGACCGGGAGATCGAGGTCGGTCAGCTGATCCTGTCCGGGCTCACGTACAAGCAGATCGGGGAGCGGCTGTTCATCTCCGCGAAGACGGTGGAGCATCATGTGGCACGGATGCGGCAGCGCCTCGGTGTGGGGAGCCGCAACGAGCTGTTCGCCCGGCTGCGGTTACTGATCGACGGAGCCGTTCACAGCGGTACCTGAGGCCGAAGGATGCGGCTCTTCCGGTTCGGCAGCGGCGAGCATGCCCTCGCAGGTACGGACCACGACTCGGCTGGCGTCGGATGCGGCACGTCCGGACATCGGGTTCTCCGCCCGGCGCTGCCACCGTCCGAGCACGTCCAGGGCCGCCCGCCGGACCTCGGCCGGACCCGCCGAGGTGGGAAGCCCCAGCCGGACGGTGGGTGCGGTACCGGTACCGCCGAGCAACTGCTCCGCCTCCTCCAGCACGCCGGTCGGGAAGGTGACGGCACCCGACCTGAGTGCGCTGAGCAGCCGGAGCTCGGCGAAGTCGTGCGCCCCGGCGAGGATGCGCTCCACCTCGCCCATCAGCGGAGTGGTGTCGACGCGGGCGTCGCCCCGCAGCACCTGGTCCAGGGCCAGCAGTGCCGAGCGGGCCTTGAGCAGGTCACGCCGCTCGGTGAACTGCGTGGTCAGCACCTGGCGCAGCTCGTCGAGCCCGCTGCGGCGTACCAGCTCCGCAGCCAGCGCGGACGGGTCGTCCGTACCCTGGCGGATGAGTGTCGCGGAGAGCCGGATCCCGAAGAGGCCGAAGCGATCGAGCAGGTCGGCCCGCACCTCCCTGTTCAGGGAGGGCAGTGAGGGAGACGGTTCCGCCCTGGCGAACCGGTCGGCGGACAGCAGCAGCGTCTCGGTCTCCTTCCGGGGCGCCCGCGCGAGTTCGGCGAGCGCCGTGAACTCGGCCTGCCGCATCGTGCGGCCGGTCTGCGCGAGCAGCCCCGCGACGGGAACGACGTTCTGGCAGAGTCCTCGCAGCGCGGGCTCGCTCCGGTACCGCCGTGCGATGGTCTTCGCCGAGAACATCGCGTCGAGCCGACCGCCCCCGATCTCGTCGGCTCGCGAGATCACCGCGATGGTGTTGACGGACGTGGCCCTGGCCACTCCCTGGTCCCGGAAGGACTCGAGGAACTCCGCGTCGCTGGCGTGCAGGTGGCGCATCAGGTAGATGACGGCATCTGCCTCGGCGGGCGTGTCGTCATCGGGAGTGAGGAACGTCAGGGCACGCTGGGAGTTCTCGGCGGACATCGATGCGATCCCCGGCGTGTCGATCAGCGTCGCCGTGCGCAAGCTCTGCGAGGGCCAGTCCACCACCAGGCGGTTCAGCTCATCGGCCGAGGTGCCGTCCAGGTCGATGACGAGCGCACCCCGCTCACGGCGCACCGGCAGCGTGGTGGGCGACCCGTCCCTGGGATGCATCACGATCTTGGGGCTGCGCCCGTCCCGGTACCAGGTGACCACCCGGGTGCACTCGCCGGCGTCGGTCGGCGCGATCTGCTCCCCGACGAGGGCGTTCAGCAGCGTGGACTTGCCGGCTTTGACCTTCCCGGCGATCGCCACGCGCAGCGGCTCGTCGAGCCGGTCCAGCTGGTGGCGCAACCACTGAGCTGTCTCCGGTTCCGTGCGGTAGACCTCCACCGCACGGCGGAGCACACCGCGCACCGCCACCGACAGGCTACGGGTAGCGCTCACCGCCCCGACCCCGCCGGGACCTGCGCCGGCGTGCCCTCGGGCGGCTGCGGCTGGGGCAGCAGAGTCCGGGCCTTCTGCTGCAGCGCCTCCAGGCGCTCGAGCTCCCGTTTGATCTCCACGAGCCGCTGTTCCCGGTCGGACTTGGACGTCTTGACGGCCTTCTGCGCGCCCTGCAGGGACTCACCGAGGGACCGCTGCATCTCCTCGGCCAGCGTCGTGAAGTGGTCCCGGATCTCCCGCTGTGCGCGGCGCAGGATGTCACGGGAGTCCTTGCCGACCTGGAAGATCACGTCGTCGATGTAGCGCCGCACCGTCATCTTGGCCTCGCTCTGCCGCCGCGTGATGATGCGCCGTCGCTCGTCGGTGAGGGCCTTGCCGCCGAGCAGCAGGCCGGCGCCGATCGAGAACGGGTTGAGGAGCGGCAGGCCGACCACCATCGTGCCGAGCAGGCCGAACATCAGGACGCCGACGTACCCGCCGCGCAAGGCGCTCAGCGCCTTCTGCCCGATGCCCCACGGTTCGCCTTCCCGGAGCGCCATGTCGCGGACCGAGCTCAGCGCGTCGGACGCCTCGGTGGGGAGCGCAGGTGCGATCTGCTCCGCGTCCTCGGAGAAGCGGTCGGCGACCTTCTGGGCGAGCCACCGGGTCTTCTGGGTCGCCCAGATGAAGGTGGCCGACGATGCGGTCGCCACCTCCTGCTCGGCCCACCCGGTGAACTGCTTCCAGGTCTTGGTCGGGTCGCCGCCGTTGTCGATCTCTTCCTCGGCCAGCCGGACGATCTCCCGCATCCGGTCCCGCAGGTCGTAGTCGATGTCGGCGTTGACGTCCGCGACGCCGTCGTTGAGGGTGACCTGCCACCGCGCCGAGCGTTCCTTGAGCGCGGCGGCGCGTAGCTCGGCCTCGGTCAGCTGCTGGATCAGCTCCTGCACGGTCTCCGGGCTCTGCTGGGCGGACTGTTCCGCGCGCAGGCTGCCCGTGAGCTGGTCGGTGACCGCGAGGATGTCATGCACGGTCGAGCGCCGTGCCAGCAGGTCCGCCTGCCCGACGACGCGCTGCCGGAGGTACCTGACCAGGGCTGGGAAGCCGGACTCGTTGTTGAGTTCCTTGTCGTCATCGCGTGCCGCATGCAGCCGCAGCGTCGAGGAGACGGTGAACAGTTCGGCCTCGATGCCGGCTGTCACCAGGTGCGCCCGGTCGAGCTCGGCGATGCGGCGCCACTCCGGGTAGAGATCGGTCTTCGTGAGAACGCATCCGACGTTGGGGCACACCTTCTGGGCCTGGCGCAGGAACTCCAGCTCCGGCTCGGTGTACTCCTGCGACGCGTCCGACACGAGCAGCACCGCGTCCGCTGACGGCAACGCGGCCATCGTGGCTGCGCCGTGCACCGAGTGCAGGCCGCCGACTCCCGGGGTGTCGACCACCTCCAGCCCGTTCGCCAGGATCCGCCGCGGCACCCCCACCTCGGCGAAGCTCAGCCGCTCCCGGTTCCCCGGGTTGCCCGCCTCCGACACGTGGGCGGCGAGCTCCTCGACGGGAACCTGGATGCGCTCGGTCCTCGGCTCGGACGAGTCGCCGTCGGCCTCCAGCTCACGGACGAGCGTCACCGTCGGGCTGTCGGCGTAGCGCACCACCGTGGGCACCGACGTGGCGACATCGTCGTACACCGGGCAGACCGAGGCGGTGACCAGGCCGTTGATCAGCAGGCTCTTGCCTTGCTTGAACTCTCCGACCACCAACACCCTGATCTGGTCGTCGAGCAGCCGGGCCCGGGCCTGCTTGAGCCGAGCGTTGAGGTCCGATCGGTCGTACCGGGCGATCGTCGCGAGCGCGAGATCCACGGCCTTGACCGGCCCAGATTTTGTCACAGTCCCTCCTCGTCCTCGCCCGGCCTGCAGACGGACAGCTCCGCCACCCGCCGCGTCGGCGGGTGGCGGAGCTGCGTGTCCTGCTCAGCTCACCGGGAAGCGTACCGGTGGCCGCTCAGGCGGCGGTGTTCTCCGAGTCATCGATCTCGACGGTGGTTTCGTCGTTGTCCTCGTTGTAGGAGTCCTCGACGGTGACGGTGACGGTGTCGTTGTCCTGGCTGTTGTCCTCGTTGTACGAGTCGTCGACGGTGACGGTGTCGTTGTCCTCGTTGTACGAGTCGGTGACCTCGGTGTCGTTGTCCTGGTTTCCTGAGTTCTCGACGTCATCGCCCGCGACGATGCTGTCGTCGATCGTGCCACCCTTGTTGTCGACGCCGTCGTTGTCCTCGTTGAACGAGTCCTCGACGATGGTGTGCTCGGTCGTCGAGTTGTCCTCGTAGTGGACGTCATCGCCGGTGATCGTCGTGTCGCGGTCGTCGATGATGGTGTTGCTGTCGTCGGTGTAGGTGAGGTCGTAGTTGTTGTACGTGTTGTAGCTGTTGTTCACCACGACGTCGTTGTCGACCACGTAGTTGTTCTTGATGGCGTGGATCTCGCGCACCGGATCGTCGTCACTGCTGCTGCTGCTGTGGTGCAACCTCGACGCGTCGCCGCTGCCGCTGCCACCGCTGCCGCTGTCGTAGTGCCGGGCGCTCACGCCGTCGTGGTCGGCCAGCATCGGTGTCACGTCGCGCACATCCTGGCCGCTCACGCCGTCCAGGCCGTTTCGGGCCAGCACCCCCTGGGGGTCGCGCTCGAACTCCTGGGCCGCGTCCTCGTCCCGCAACAGGCTCATCAGGAAATCGAGGAGCGAGGAAAGAAAAACCACGTCACTCACCTCCATGTCTCATCGGGATCGTTCGTCCGGATGTACGTCCGGACGA
>JALYQB010000615.1 GCA_030856045.1 Actinomycetota bacterium | reverse complement strand
CGGGAGATCGCCGCCGCCGTGAGGGTGAGCAGCTCACCCACCGCGCCGAGCAGGATCTTGTAGCCCCAGTCCAGGCCGCGGTACTGGTCGCGGCCGACGCGCTCGCGGAGCTCGGTGACGGCCGCGGTCAGCCGCGCCGCGTCCCGACGGTCCTGGCGGTGGCGGTCCTCGCGCGTCGGCACGCCCCGATCGTGACACATATCGAACATATGTTCGAGGTTCGGACCGCCGGGGCAGCTGTGGTTCGCTGGGTGTCGCGGGCCCCAGGGTAGCTTGTGAACAAATGCTTGATGACGAATAACGCATCATCGAACCCGTGTGATGACTTTTTCGTCATCGGCGCCGAATACCCACACGCCCCCCGGAAGCAAGTACAGCTGTGTGCCCGCTACGCTGTCTGAATGCGGCCCGGACAAGCGGTTGTCCGGGTTGATCGCTCTGCGAAAATCGCGGTAGCACCGCCGCCGCCACGCCGACGCTCTCGGGGAGTGGATCCGCCCGACGACTCGGCTCACGCTGCGGGACCGGACGACAACTCGCACCCGCGGGAGCCGCGAGTCGCTGACCTGCGGTGTTGCGCATCTAAGTGGCTAGCTTTCGAAACCCTACGGAGGCGGTAGCCCGGCTTGTCGTGCTCGGGCGGCGAGGCTGGGTGTTGCGGATCGTCGCCAGTATCGCCGAGGGCATCAACGTCGATCTGGCTGAGGCATTTGACCGGCCTGGACGAGACCCACATCGTCCTGGCCGCCCGGGCGGTACTGCATGCCGAGGGTCACCGCACGGCGGTGGTCACCATCGCCGGGGGGCAACGCCGGCGACCTCGGCGGTGATCACACGTCGCGTCACGCTCGCGTTCGGCAACGCCGCGGCGTTGCCGACCCCTGCCCCGGCGTCTAGCGCCACCCCGGGGGCAAGTGCCCCGCTGCGTGATCATTCTGCGTCGGCGCGCGGGCGATGCGCTGCCAGCTCTCGCCCTCGGCGCGGATGGTGCGGACCTGGCCAGCTCATCGGCGGTCAGCGGGCGCATCACGCACCCCGCCAGGGCGGCGTCCTCGGCGAGCACCCGGTACAACGTGCTCCGGCTGCATCCGACGTAACGTTGTTGACACTGAGTACGACTCATTGGGTGATGTCACTCGGATGGATCAACAGAAAGGGCCACCCAACAGCGAAAGCGTCACCTTCGGTTACCTGCGAGGGTAGGCGGACGCTTGGACGCCCTGGACGTGACGTCACCGGGCCCCTTCCTGGAAGCACCTTGTTTCGGCGCCCCTGTAACGACGGCATGCGCCGGTATTCCCCTCGATTAATGGAGAGAACCATGCGTGTTGTTGTTACTGGAGGTGCGGGTTTTCTGGGGTCACACCTGTGCGATGCCCTGGTCCGCCGCGGCGACAGCGTCGTCTGCGTCGATGACCTGTCGACCGGCAACCTGGTCAATATTTCTGAGCTGCTGGGCAACCGGCGGTTCCGCTTCGTGCGGGCCGATGTGTCGGCTGGGCTTGAGGTGCACGGGCGCGTGGACGCCGTGGCCCACCTCGCCAGCCCGGCCTCGCCGCCGGACTATCTGCGGCGCCCGTTGGAGACGCTGGCCGTAGGCAGCCGTGGCACCGAGAACGCGCTGCGTCTGGCGGAGCGTTCGCGCGCCCGCTTCGTGCTGGCCTCGACCAGTGAGGTTTACGGGGACCCGCTCGAGCACCCTCAGCGTGAGGGCTACTGGGGAAACGTCAACCCGGTTGGGCCGCGCAGCGTGTACGACGAGGCCAAGCGGTACGCCGAGGCGGTGACGATGGCCTACCACCGTCACCACGGCGTAGACACGGGCATCGTGCGGATCTTCAACACTTATGGGCCTCGAATGCGTCCAGAGGACGGCAGGGTTGTGTCCAGCTTCCTTACCCAGGCATTGAACGGGCAAGCCCTCACGATCTATGGCGACGGCACCCAGACGCGCAGCTTCTGCTACGTCGATGACTTGGTCCGCGGCCTCATCAGCATGATTGACTCCACCGAGGTGGGGCCGATCAACCTGGGCGTTCCCGAGGAGCGCACGGTCACCGAGCTGGCCGAACTGGTGCTGGAGTTGACCGGGTCGGACTCGGTGGTGGAGTACCACCCGCTGCCGACCGATGACCCGACGCGGCGCCGTCCCGACATCACGTTCGCGACCGCGCGTTTGGGCTGGCGTCCGGAAGTGTCCGCCGAGGAAGGCTTGCAGCGCACCCACGCCTGGTTCCGTTCTCAGGACACCCGCGCTGCGACGGCTGCCCTGGTGGGCGGCCAGCTCGACGGACAGCCCCCCTCCACGTTGAGCGGGGACGTCGCGGTCTGAGCTCGTAGCTCGGCCGCAAGGTGAGCGCTGCCTGCCATTCGGGCGAGGGCGGTGCTCTTCGCGCCGCCCTCGTGGTGGTTCAGCACCGTGGTCGCGCTGGTGGTGCCATCGCGCTGTACCCCAGTTACGAGGAAAGGCATGACATGACGAACGGATCGACGATCCTGGTCACCGGCGGCGCCGGTTTCATCGGTAGCCACACCTGCCTGGAGTTGCTCGACCACGGCTACGAGGTTGTGGTGGTCGACAACCACCACAACAGCTCGCCCCGGGCCCTGGAGCGGGTGCAGAAGCTTGCCGGGCGTCCGCTGACCGCGTACGAGGTCGACGTCCGCGACCGCGATGCCCTCGGTGACGTGTTCGCCGCCCACCCCGTCGACGCTGTGATCCACTTCGCGGCCAAGAAGGCGGTCGGGGAGTCGATGCAGATCCCGCTGGCCTACTACGACAGCAACGTCGGCGGTACCGCGACGTTGCTGGGGGTCATGGAGGCCCACGGCGTGCGGCAGATGGTGTTCTCCTCCTCCTGCTCGATCTACGGCAATGCTGTGCGGCTACCCCTCGACGAGGACTCGCCCGCAGGTCCGACCAACCCCTACGCCCGTTCCAAGTGGATCTGCGAGCAGATGATGGCCGACGCCTGCATCCCCAATCCGGAGCTGAGCGTCATCGCTCTGCGGTACTTCAACCCGGTCGGCGCCCATCCCAGCGGCGAGCTGGGGGAGGACCCGAAGGGCGTGCCCAACAACCTCATGCCGTACATGGCTCAGGTCGCCGTCGGTCGCCGCGACAAGGTGACCGTGTTCGGTGGGGACTACCCGACACCCGATGGCACGTGCGTCCGCGACTACATCCACGTCGTCGACCTCGCCGAGGGTCACCGCCTCGCCCTCGAGCACCTGGCCGATGAGACCGGTCTGCGGGTGTTGAACCTCGGCGCGGGCGTCGGCGTGTCGGTCCTCGAGCTCGTCACGGCCTTCGGTGAGGCGTGCGGCACACCACTGCTGCACCGCATCGCATCGCGGCGGCCCGGCGACGTGCCCGAACTCATCGCTGATCCCCGCCGCGTGCATCGGGCCTGGGGCTGGCGCACCACCCGCGACATCGCCGCCATGTGCGCCGACGCCTGGCGCTTCCAGCAGCTCAACCCGGCCGGTTACGGCCACTGACGACCACCCCCACCTGAGGAGATCCCCCTATGCGCATCACCGTCATCGGCACCGGCTACCTGGGCGCCGTCCACGCCGCCTGCATGGCCGAGTCCGGCCACGAGGTGCTCGGCGTCGACGTCGACCCCGCCAAGCTCGCCGCCCTGTCCCAGGGCCGGCCGCCCTTCTTCGAGCCGGGTCTGCCCGAGCTCCTGCGTCGCACCGTGGACTCCGGCGCGCTGCGGTTCACCGACTCCCTGCAGGCAGCGGGCGAGTTCGGCGAGGTCCACTTCGTGTGCGTCGGCACGCCGCAGCAGCCGGGCTCCTACGCCGCCGACCTGCGTCATGTCGACGCAGTGATCGACGGCCTGGCGCCGCACCTGCAGCCCGGCAGCCTCGTGGTCGGCAAGTCCACCGTCCCGGTCGGCACGGCCGCCCGGCTCACCGCCCGCATCGCCGAGCTCGCCCCGGCCGACACCGACACCGAGCTCGCGTGGAACCCCGAGTTCCTCCGCGAGGGCTTCGCCGTGCAGGACACGCTGAACCCCGACCGGCTCGTCGTCGGTGTCGTGTCGCAACGGGCCGAGGTCGTGCTGCGCGAGGTGTACGCCCCGATGCTCAAGGCCGGAACCCCCTATGTCGTCACGGACCTGGCCACCGCCGAGCTCGTCAAGGTCGCGGCGAACTCGTTCTTGGCCACCAAGATCTCGTTCATCAACGCGATGGCCGACGTGTGCGACGCGGCCGGCGGCGACGTGGTGACCCTGGCCGACGCACTCGGATACGACACTCGCATCGGCCGCCGCTTCCTCTCGGCCGGCATCGGCTTCGGCGGTGGCTGCCTGCCTAAAGACATCCGAGCGTTCATGGCGCGCGCGGGTGAGCTCGGCGTCGGCGACGCGCTGGGCTTCCTCAAAGGCGTCGACGAGCTCAACATGCGGCGGCGTCAGCACGCCGTCGAGCTGGCCCGCGAACTCGTGGGCGGGTCGTTGCTCGGCAAGAACATCGCCGTGCTGGGGGCGGCGTTCAAACCCGACAGCGACGACGTCCGCGACTCGCCGGCGCTGAACATCGCCGCCACGCTGCAGCTGCAGGGCGCCCAGGTGCGGGTGCACGACCCACAGGCCATCGACAACGCCCGCGCGCTGTTCCCGACGCTGGACTACGCGCTCGAGGTGGACAAGGCGTGCGAGCGGGCAGAGCTGGTGCTGCACCTCACCGAGTGGCGGCAGTACCGGGAGCTCGACCCAGCGCAGCTGGCCGACATCGTGCGCGTGCCGCGGATCCTTGACGGACGCAACGCCCTCGACGTGCAGCAGTGGCACCAGGCCGGCTGGACCGTGCGTGCACTCGGCCGCTCCCAGCACTGAGAACACGGCGAGCACCACGCCGCGTGAAACGAGAACCCACACCCACTGAGGAGATGCAGTGTCAACGGCAAACCTTACCGACGAGATGGTTGAGCGGGTCAGGCTGAAGAAGGTCATGACGCGCGGCCAGGAGAGGTGGTACTGGGTCATCGTCGCCTTCTGGGTGGTCGTGAACGGCTACTACTGGGTCTGGTGGACGCAGCCTGGGCAGGTCGGTGACCCGATTCTCTTCACTGTCGTATCACTTGCCATGTTCTATGTGTTCACATTGCTGCCGTCCGCTTACCTGTTCTTTCTTGGGCGCATGCGTCATCCGGTGCACATCGACACCGGGCGAGCCGAGGAGAAAGGCGTCGTGCGGCGTGTCGCGGTGATCAGCTTGACGGTTCCCGGGGCTGAGTCCCTCGGGATCGTGAAGCGCCAGATGCTCGCGATGAAGCGGATCCGCTATCCGCACGACAGTTGGATTCTGGTCGACAAAGAGCACTCACCCGAGATCGCGAGGCTCGCCCAGGAGCTCGGCGTCAACTTCTTCTCACGGCATGACGTGGACACCTGGGGCGCGAAGCAGATCTCCACCTGGAACCAGCCGCAGGCTCCCTTCGCGGCGAAGACCAAGGCGGGCAACGTGAACAGTTGGCTCGACGCCTTCGGCGAGGGGTACTCGCACTTCACGCAGCTCGACATCGATCACGAGCCGAGTCCGGGCTACCTGGACCGGGTGCTGGGCTACTTCATCGACCCGCTGGTCGCGTGGGTACAGGCGCCGAGCGTCTACGGCAACCACGACCTCTGGACCGCGCGCGGGTCATCCGAGCAGGAGCTCGTCTTGCAGGGCCCGCTACAGATGGGGTTCTTCGGCTTCAGTCGCACCCCCTTCATCATCGGGAGCCACTGCACCTACAACGTGAAGGCAATTGAAAGAATCGGCGGCTTCCAACCCACCCGGGCCGAGGATCATCTCGACACCGTCTGCCTCGCGGCAAAGGGCTACGAAGGTGTCTACCTGCCAGAAATCCTCGCGACGGGCGATGGACCGGAGAACTTCGAGACCTACCTGGCCCAGCAGTTCGCCTGGGCGTACTCTATGATCCAAGTGCTATTCTCCTACACGCCGCGGTTGATCCGCGAGTACACACCACGACGGGGAATTCAATTCCTCTTCGTGCAGACCTGGTACACCTTCTGGTCACTGTCGATGCTGGTACTGTTCGCAGCTCCGCTGCTCACCCTCACGTTGGACGACCCGATCGCCAACGTGAGCTACTGGGCGTTCCTCGGGCACATCCTGCCAGTGTCGTTCACGGCAGGCGCAACCTGGCTCTGGAGCCGCAGGTGGCAGTTCCCGCAGAACCTCAGGCTTTCCTGGCGTGGCGTTCTCCTGCACATCGCGCGTTGGGTGGCCGTGCTCAGCGCGTTCATCCAGGTGGTGTTCCGGGTGAAGAAGCCGTACATGATCACGGTCAAGGGCATGGGGGGCATCCCCCGGTTCCCGCTTGCGGTCCTCGTGCCCTACATAGCGCTCGTCGGGCTATCGCTGGGAGCCTGCTGGTTCTATCTCGGCGTCTATGGTGGAGGGCCTTCGCAGGGATACCTGTTCTTTGCGCTCAAGGGCGCGATACTGTTCTGGTTGATGCTCGTAGTCCTGCTGATGCATGACGTTTACTCCGTTACCAGGTCCGGAGCACCGCTGCTGCGGACACTGCAGGCCCGCGGCGTGGCACTCGTCACGATCCTTTCGCTGACGGCGCTCTTGGCCGTGACCACGGCGAGGTCGGCGGGACTCATCATCGAGGCCCTGACCGCTTGAGCGTCTGGGCCGCTGGCGGGGCGGGTTACGTCCCGGGAGCCCGAAGCGCCCGCAGGGCGGGCAGCGCGCGGCCATGGTCATCGAACAGCGTGAGGTTCGCATACGGGTTGGGCAAGCTCGGCCCACAGCCGACGCCGTCCAGCCAGGCGAGTTCCCATACGAAGAACCCGAGGCCACGGTTACCGGGAACCCGCTGCAAGAACGTACGGAGCGCCTCGAAGTACGCCGATTGCCCGTCCGGCGTGGCGGGGTAGGCCTCGACGTCCGGCAGTTGCTCCTCGCTTGTACAGAATCTGCCTGGCTGCGCACGCGGGTTTTCGAGTGTCCACGGGTATGCGGTCTCGACGATGACGACATCTTTGTCGTACCGCACCGCGAGATCTGTAACATTGTCCTGCAGATCGGCGAGCGGGCCGTGCCAGAAGGGGTAGTAGGACAAGCCGATGACGTCGAAGCGGACGTTCTCTTCGAGCAGCCGGTCGTAGAAGTGGCGGGCGCCGACATTGTCGCCACCTAGGTCCGTGTGGATCATGATGGTGAGTTCTTGGTCGTCCGGCATCCCGGCGCGGGCGCCCGTGATCCCCGCGCGAAGCAGCGTCGTGAACTCGGACCAGGACTCACCGTCCGCACGGCCGATTCGCGCGAGCGGCCACAGGAATCCGTCGGCGATCTCGTTGCCGACCTGGAGCATGCTCACAGGCGTGCCTTGCTCGGCGAACGCCGCGACGACGTCGCGGGTGTAGGTCCGCAGGGACTTCGCGAGGGTGACGAGTGGCTGGCTTCGCCATGCTGCCGGGATGCTCTGGTTCGCCGCGTCGGCCCAGGTGTCCGAGTAGTGCACATTGAGGAGTAGCCGCATGCCGGCGTCGTGAGCCCTCCGCGCCAGTACGAGGGCGGATCCGAGGTCGCTCCAACCCGGGATCGGGTCCACCCAGATTCTCAGCCGGATGTAGTTCGCGCCGTACCGGGCGATGATCCGCTCGACCGGTTCCTCCACGCCGTTGTCGCTGGTGCCGTTCCCGATTTCCTCCTCGAGGAGCGTGAACGACAGGTCCGCTCCTCGAACCCGCAAGGTCCCGGACTCTCTCATGCCGGATCTCGATCCGCTCGAACGGGCACTCACCTGATCCGCATTGAGTGGTGCCGGTGTTGGCAAGGGGCTGTAAGGTTATCATGTGGAGCTGTACACGACGCGCGCATGACCTTCTGCCCGGACGCCGCTAGTGATCATGACCGATCTGCGGGCGCGCCGAGGTGTTGTCTGCTGAGGCCATCTACACCTGGCTCCACGCGCTGCCCACAGGCGAGCCGGCCACGCCGCGTTCAGCCTCGCGACCACCGTCGAGGTCTACTTCGCCCACCCTCACTCGCCGTGGGAGCGCGGCACCAACGAGAACACCAACGGCCTGCTGCGCGAGTACTTCCCCACGGGCACCGAGATCACCGACGACCAGACCTACCTCGACCTCGTGGCCCGCGAACTCAACAACCGACCACGCCGTATCCTCGGCTACCGAACCCAGCAGAAGTCTTCACCGACCTTCTCGCCAGCGAGATTACTTCGACCAGTTGATCACATCGGGACCAGACAGACACGAGTGGTCACACTGCGCCTGCACAAGCGACACGGCCGCCGCAGGCTGCGCACTTGTGGACGCTGAGTGTCGTAGTGACTCCGCAGATGCTGGCCGACGCCGCCGAGTAGTTCACCCGCGTCAAAGACCAGTGGGTCACGCCCTGATGTGCTTTGTGCAGATGGAACTGTACTTCCACCCAAGACCCCTTCGACGATACCACCCGAGGCGCGCAACACGCCCGTCGGCCCATGAGCCAAAATATTGCACGGGTGGGCGAGCTGTTGGCGCCGCTCGACAAGCCGAGGGACGTTGACAGAGACTTTTGGGTATAGTATGACTCCGCACAGCCTAGTGTGTCGTAACGACGCAGGCTTACTCGTCAGCTACCGCATCGCCGCTAGTGGATGGGGTCGGTCACCTTCATGCACTTTAAATCTACTTCACGCGAACGTATCCATTCGGGTCTACTGTCTCAAGATTGCCAAATCTTGGATCAAAGGTCTTCATGAGGTACACTTCGGAGTACCTATTCTCATCCGGTACAGTCTGGTCATCACTTCTTGGGTCTGGGTATGTGCCGCACGTGCGGAATGGTCGACCATTCGAATCAACACTGATAACTTCGACTTCTCCGTCGATTAAGAGGTCGATCTCAAGTCGCCATTCGACGTAATAATTAAAACTTCTTGCCGTTACTTCGAAAACCTGCTGTTCATTCCTGGCCAAGGTAACGGTTGATTTTTGGAATATGCGCTCACCGAAAAATGCAGGACCGTAGAATGCATTTAGAGGCTCAACTATTTCCTTGGCGCTGAGATCGGAGCCGTCTAGGTCGAAGCCGAGTTCGACCGATTCGTCTTGACCCTGAGGTCCGGGTGTCAAAACTGACGCGCCCTCGCCTAGGCGCTCGGATCGCTTTAAGATAACCGCCCGGATGTCAACTAAGCGAATTTCAATATTTCGACGACCCTGGAGTATCAGCTTAAAATGTGTAAAGTTAACGTCAGATGCGCCGTTATTGTAGTAGTAGTCAAGCATGTCTTGTTCTTTTCTGAGTGGGTGCTCAGCTACTCTATCTAGCATTTCGGGTTGTTGGCTAAGCAAATAAGGAAAGATCCATAAGCTTCCCTGGGTTCCTGGGTGCCTCTCCATGAGAACAACGGGCAGCGCTGCAGGCTCCTTAGCCTGCCGGTCGGCAACCTCTTCCGGACAGGGCGAACCGCAAAGTCGTTTCTGCTGGTCATGGTCGGTTTTGGGGATCGGGTGTCAGGCCCAGGAGCGTCAGGATCAGGTGTGGGTTGTTTTTGATCTTCCGGAGGGTGGCGGCGATTCTTGTGTGGCCGGCCTGTCGTATGAGCCCGATCACGAGGTTGCGGATTCTCTGAACTTGATCTTCGTCGTTCAGGTGTTCGTCCGCTGC
>JALYQB010000596.1 GCA_030856045.1 Actinomycetota bacterium | reverse complement strand
GGCGAGCGCGGCGGCGTCCGCCCCCTCGGCCGGCCCGGCCGTGGACACCAGCAGCACGTCCGGGCTGGCCCACGGCACCGCGGCGCCGGCGAGCGCGTCCCGCAGCACGACCGGTGGAGCGTCGGCGAAGTCGTAGGGAGGCTGGGTGTCCTGCCACGCGATGTTCACGTCGTCGATGTGCTTGTGCCAGCGCCAGAAGACGGGGTCCCGGATCGCGACCACCGGGGAGATCATGACGCCGGTGCCCTCGTCGTCGGGCAGGGCGGCGAACATGTTGTGCCCGGCGTTGTGCATCCCGGGGTAGGTCTGTCGTCGGAGCCCGGTCAGCTGGGCCTGCGCGGCCTCCATGGCCGCACCGAGGCTGTCGCTGTCCACGGCTTTCGGCGGGCCTGCCGCCCGGACCAGCCCGCCGGCGGCGACCGCGGCGTCCAGCGCGGCCTGCCACTGTACGAGCAGGTCGACGTCGCGTTGCGGGAGCTTCTCGTTGGGTGCGCGGCTGGTGAAGTCGGTGAGGTTCGCCCCCGGCGTGTAGCCCTCGGGGATGGGTGCGCCGAACACCGCGGGTCCGAAGGTCGCCACCCGCTGTCGGCCGAGGGACAGCCGTTCGGCGTCGTAGCGGGCCAGCATCTGGCTGTGCATGTAGAAGAACAGCTCGCCCTGCCGGTCGTTCAGCCGGAACAGGACCCGGTACGGGGCGGGGGCCAGCTGCCGGATGAACGTCGCGAGGTCCGGCACGGCGTTCGCCAGCGGGAAGAACCGGTCGAGGATCTCCTCGGGCGTGGCCGTGGCGAGGAACGCGGGCCAGTCCTGCGCCGGGTCGAGCGCGGCGAGCAGCGCCGCGAGCCCGGCGCGGTCCGACGTCTCGGCCCAGACGATCCAGTCCTGGAACAGCGGTATCCCGGCGAAGGGGTAGACCTGGTGCCAGTGCTCGTGGTGCTCGTTGGCGAACGGGTCCTCCCGCCAGTAGTCCAGCACGTTCTCCTGGGTCGGCGCGCCCGCCAGGCCCGCCGCACCGGCAGGCCGCGAGGGCGAGAAGAGCTCCGGCCGGACCCGGATGGTGCGCGGTTTGGCCAGCTGCCGCGCCGGCTTGTGGTGGGTCACGAAGATCGCCAGCGCCTGGGCGACGAGGGCAGGTGGCAGGTCCGCGGCCCTGGCCTCGGCGAGGTCGAGAGCCGCTTCGAGCCCGTCCGTCTCGTTCCCGGCGGCGCCGCTGACGATCGCCAGCTCTGCGGCGAGAGCGACGGCGTCCGCGGCGTCGTCCGGGTCGAACCAGGCGAACGTCCGCGCCGGAGCGACGCCGCGCGGAGCCGCGGCGCGCGGACCCAGCAGGTCGATGAACAGCTCCGCGCTCCGGCCTCGCAGCCCAGCCATCGTCGGCATGAGTCCTCCTCCCCTCGGTTCGTCTGCGCTCAGCCCGTGATGTGCACGATCTGACTCTCCGACCGGCCGTCCACGGTCACCCGGAGAATGACGCTGCCGCTGTCCAGTCGCCGTCCGGCGTCATCGGTGCCGTCCCATTCGACGACACGGGAGCCGTCCGCGGGCCGCGGCTCGTCGAGCACCCGGCGAACGTGCTCGCCGAACCGGTCCCAGACGTCGATCATCAGCCGGTCGGCGCTGTCGGGAACGGTGACGGTGAGCTGCAGCGGCGCTTGGCTCTGCGCCGGGGCGTTGTCGTCGAGGAGGCGCAGGCCCGCAGGCGGTGCCACCTGGGGGGGCGCCGTCACCGGCTCGGCGGAGTACCGGTAGACCGTGCGACCCGACGCGTAGCCGACGGTCACCGGATCGCGGAAGAACCGGAAGCGGTTGATGAAGGCGCCGATCTCGTTGGCGTCCTGCCAGGTCTCGCCGCCATCGATGGTCGAGCTGCTGAAGCCCTCCTGGAAGGAGGCCGAACCCCAGCCACCGACCCATCCGGTGCTCTCGTCGAGGAACCCGATGCCCTCGAGATTGGCGTTGCCCTGCGGATCGTCGATCTCGATGCGGGTCCAGGTGTCGCCACCGTCCGTCGTCTTGAGGATGGCGCCGCGCGTGAAGCTCTCCAACGCGACGTAGCCCACCTGTTCATCGAGGAACTGGATCTTCCATCCCCACTCGCCGAGCGGGAGCTCGGTGCCGAGCTGGGCGGCCTTGTTCACCCAGGTCCGTCCGCCGTCCTCGGTGCGCAGCACGACCGCGCGGACGTCGTCGCGCGTCGGGTCGGCGACCGTCGCCTGCCCGCCGACCACCCAGCCGTGGTCCGCGTCGGTGAAGTAGGTGTCCACCAGCAGGGCGGCGTGCTCCGACATGTCCCAGGCCTGCCAGCTCACCCCGCCGTCGACGGTGCGCATCATCCGCGCGGGCCGGTTGGGGTAGTTCGTGCCCGAGGCGTACACGACGGACTCGTCGACGACGGAGAGGCCGCAGACCGCCGACGGGGCCAGCTCGGGGAGGTCGGCGACGGCGGTCCAGGTGGCGCCCCCGTCGGAGGTCTCGAAGAGGCGCTTGTCCGCTGTCAGCGTCCCGACCCAGCCGCGGGTGGCGGACGCGAAGCCGACGCAGCGGAAGTACACCTGCGCGTCGTGGAACTGCTCCTGCCACGTCGCGAAACCGTCCTCGGTGTGCAGGATCTGGCCGTTGCTGTTCACCGCCCAGCCGCGCTGCGGGTCGGAGAACCAGATGTCGTCGGTCCGCGAGCTCGCGAGGGGCGCGTTGGTGGCACGCCACGTCGGCTGGACCGGTGGGGCTACGTCATCCGGGCATCCGTCGTCGATCCACTGCTCGATGAAGGCGATCGACTCGGCGGGGACCGGGGCGCGTCCGGACGGCATCCGGTTGAGGCTGGCGCCACCGGGCGGATCGGGGAGGTCGGCGCCGAACGGCGACTGCCCCTTGAGGGCCAGCACCAGGTTCGAGGCGGCTCCGTCACCGACGATCAGCAGATCGCGGCCGAACACCGTCGTGGTGACGAACTGATCCCTCGTGGCGCCCCGCCAGAAGGCGCCGTGGAATCCAATGGATTCACCGGGGCCCCCGATCGACTCGTCGAGGATCTCGCGCACGCGCCCGAAACGCTCCATGTTCTCTCCCCAGGCTCGGACAGGTCGGTCTTGCGGGAATGCGCATTCGTGGCCACCTCGCGCGCAACCGAGGATCCTCCTGGGAAGTGGTGTGGGCAAGTAGCCACCAGGCTCTTTCACCCAGGGTGTGACACGGGGGTGGCCGCCAGGTGAGGCAGGATGACGCCCATGTCAGCCCGCGACTCCGCCCCGGTGGCCGCCTACACCACCCGCGTCACCGACGCGCTGATCCTCACGTCGACGATGAACGCCTGGAACTGGGAGCCTGCTGATCCACCGGTGCCGCATCTCGCCCGGCTGTTCGCGATGAGCGCGCTGGTGTGGCGCCACGGCGGCGACGAGGACCAGGTGATCGCGATGCTGGTGCACGACACGGCCGACAACTTCGACTACGCCTCCGTGCCGCTGCGGGTGCGCGCGCAGTTCGGGCCGCGGACCGCGGCGATCGTCGAGGCGCTCCTCGAACGGCCCCGTGTGAACGCGAGTGACTGGCGCGCCACCGCGGAGGCACACGTCGAGCGTGCCGCCGGGGTGGACGCCGACGCCGCGCTGGTGCTGGCCTGCGCAGCGGTTCACGAGTTGACCTCGATCGCCGTCGAGTGCCGCGCGGTAGGCGCGGTGCCCGGCGAGGACGCCTGTTGGTACCACCGCGCGATGCGGGACGCCCTCGCCTCCCGCCTGCCCGACTCGCTGGTCACCGAGCTCGACGCGCAGCTGGAAGCCAGGTGGCTGCCGCGATCACCGGCGCAGCGCGAGCAGTCCGGTCACCAGCCCGGCGAGCACGGGGACGCCGCCCACCAGCAGGACGTCGCTCGCGAAGTCGCCCGAGACGGCCACCGCGGCGGATGACCCACACGGCACCCAGCACGCGGGCGGTCATGGCGCCCAGCGTGCCTGACGTCGGCCGTTAACAGGCAGTCTGTTCATCGAACGGGACAGGGGCAATGGGTGGCCGATGCTGAACCAGTTCCAGCCGGATCAGGAAGGGCCCGAGCGGAACCACCCGGACCTCGGCCATACCGAGGTTGTACGCGATCACAGAGGCGTGTCGGGCGAAGTGGTCGGGCATCTGGCCGGGCAGGATGCGGATCTCCAGCCCCACCGGGGGCCCGGCTGTCACCGCGACCACCGTGGGAATGTGCACGGTGCGGCCGCCGCCGATGCTGTAGTCGGACTGGGTCAGCCCGAGCCCGGCGAGGATGTCCTGCACGCGCCAGGCGAGCCGTTGGTCGCCCACCTTGCGGGTGCGTTCGATCTGCCGGGCGCGGCGCCGGGCCAGCGGGTGGAGTAACAGCGATGGGAGGGGCGCGTTGTTCTGCATGAGATCTTCCAAGGATCACTGACGGGTGGGAGTTGTCTCTTACGGAGGACGGCGCGCGGCTCGTTGATACACTCCGCGGTCGCTCACGACGACCCGTGTGCCCGCCCGGGGCGAGTGGCCACCTGGCGCCCGGTGCGCTGACGTGAACGGCGTCTCGGCATCGGCGGTGCGCCGTCGCAGGCGGCGGCTGGCGGACGAGCGCGCGGAGGCCAGGGTCTACCGCGACATCGCCGGCCGCCGCACCGGCGAGGAACGGCGCATCCTGCTGGCGCTGGCCGACGCCGAGGAGCGCCACGCCGCCCACTGGGCGCGCCTGCTGGGCGACGACGTGCAGCCTGCCCGGCTCGGCACCGTGCGCATGCGGCTGCTCGCGCTGCTCGCCCGGCGGTTCGGCTCGGTGTTCGTGCTCGCGCTCGCGCAGCGTGCCGAGACCCGCTCGCCCTACGACGACGATCCCGATGCCACCCCCGCGATGGCCGCCGACGAGCGTATCCACGCCGAGGTGGTGCGCGGCCTCGCCGCGCGGGGACGCGCCCGGGTGTCGGGGACCTTCCGCGCCGCCGTCTTCGGCGCCAACGACGGCCTGGTCAGCAACCTCGCCCTGGTCCTCGGCGTCACCGGAGGCGGCGCGACGGGCACCACCGTGCTGCTCACCGGTCTCGCCGGGCTGCTCGCCGGCGCGCTGTCGATGGGTGCCGGCGAGTACATCTCGGTGCGCTCGCAACGGGAGCTGCTCGCCGCGTCGACCCCCGATCCCCGTGCCCGGCACGCCGTGCCGCACCTCGACGTCGACGCCAACGAGCTCGCTCTGGTCTACCGCGCCCGTGGGATGTCCGAGCGCGACGCCGAGCGCCGCGCCGAAGCCATGCTGCGCGACCACCCCGACGAACCCGCCGGCAGCGCGGCCGCCGAGGAGCAGCACGAGATCGTGGGCACCGGGCTCGGCGCTGCCCTGTCGAGCTTCGCCTTCTTCGCCGCGGGCGCCGCGGTCCCGGTGCTGCCGTTCGTGCTCGGCTTCCAGGGCACGACGGCGCTGCTCGCCGCCATGGTCCTCGTCGGGCTCGCGCTCATGCTCACCGGCGCGACCGTCGGTCTGCTCTCCGGGGCGCCACCGCTGCGGCGAGCACTGCGTCAGCTCGCGATCGGTGCCGGTGCCGCGGCCACCACGTACCTGCTCGGTCTGCTCTTCGGCGCCACACTGGGCTGAGCCCTCGCGC
Organism: Actinomycetota bacterium; assembly: GCA_030856045.1. Taxonomy (GTDB): domain Bacteria; phylum Actinomycetota; class Actinomycetes; order Mycobacteriales; family Pseudonocardiaceae; genus JALYQB01. The sequence goes on along the minus strand of JALYQB010000596.1, from coordinate 205 downwards.
GCGGACACGCGCGACGAGAGTGGCGGACACGCCGGGAGGTCTGGGCCGGCGCGAGACGTAGGGTCCGGCTGACGGTGGGAATGGTCGGCTGCGGAGGCACGATGATGAGCGTTCTCGACAGGTTCCGGCTCGACGACCGGGTCGCGATCGTGACGGGCGCCTCCGCGGGCCTGGGCGTCGCGTTCGCGCGGGCGCTGGCCGAGGC
>JALYQB010000589.1 GCA_030856045.1 Actinomycetota bacterium | reverse complement strand
ACCGGTGGCCGCCCTGACGGCCCAACCGTGCACCCGGCCAGCAGTGTGGCGAGCAACGCCAGCAGCGCGGCGCTGCGGGATCGCGACACTGCGCCTCCTCGGTGACGGGTGCGGCCGCCGCATGGTCGCAGCACCCGGGTGAGGCCGAGGTCAATCGACCCGCGGGCTATCCGCCGCGTCGAGCTCGATCCGCACGGCGGCGGGGAGCCGCCGCACACCGAGCGCGTCGCGCGCCCTGGCGAGCACCCGCTCGTCGAGCTCGTCCCACACGTCGCGCACGTCGCTGCCCTGCCGCAGCCACAACGTGATCCGCAGCGCCGGGTGGTCACCGTCCCCGACGAGGCGCACCCGTGCGCGGTCCACTCCGCTCACGGTCTCGGCGTCGGCGCGGACCGCGTCGGCGAGCGCGCCGGACGAGACCGTCAGCCGGGTTGCGGCCGCGTGGTTCAGCACCACGTCGGGCTTGCGCTCGGGGCGCAGGGAGCGCAGCGCCCACCACAGGCCGAGCAGCATCAGCAGGAGGCCCGCCACGATGCCGGCCGTCAGGGCGATCGCGCGGTGCGTGGTGATGGCGTCGACCGCGACCGGGTCGACCACCGACCGGTTGGCGCGGACGGACCCGAAGACCCCGCTGCCGACCAGCAGGACGGCGACCCCGCCCGCGAGCGCGACCAGGCCCAGCAGGGACGTCAGCGTGCGGTCGGTGCCTGCGGAGCGGGCGACGGCGGCGGACGATCGGCTGCTCATACGCGGTCCTTCGGTGAGTCGACGACGACCTGCACGCGGGGCTTGCGTTCCAGCGGCAGGGCACCGAGGAGATCGGTCACCACGGAGGTGAGGACTGGTCGCAACTGCGCCTCGGTGCTCAGCACGCTCGTGACCCGGACCCGCACCTTGCGGGATCGGGCGGTCACCGACGCGGAGCGCACGCCGTCCTCGGAGCGCACCCGGTGCCCGACGAGGCGCGCGAGCGACCGCGGGGAGGTGACCACGGAGACGTCGTCGGTGGGATCGGTGAGCCGCACGTCGTGGCGGCGGGCGGACCCGGCGAGCCACAGCAGCAGCAGGGCGAGCAGGACGAGGACGACGCCGATGATGAGCACGGGGGGGTCGGACCAGCTGTAGGCGGCGATCCGGTCACGCCAGCCGGTCCAGGGCACGACCAGCGGTCCGGAGTCCGGGCGGGCGAGGGCCCAGCCCGCCTCGAGCGTCGTCAGCGCACCCGTGGCGGCCAGGGCGAGGCCGAGGAGCGGCGAGAGCAGTCTCAGCAGGACGCGCACGGGCGGCTCACTCCACTCGGGATCGGGGTCGGGGGTTGGGCAGGAGCGCTGACACCGTCACGCGGACTGAGCGGACCCGATAGCCGGTGATGCGGTGCACCTCCTCGGTCACCCTGCGTCGCAGCTCGTCAGCCAGCTCATGTACCGGCGACGGGTAGTGCAGCGCGACGTCGAGCGTCACGTCGACGTCGCCGCCGAACCCGCCGACCTTCGCGCTCGCACCGTGCTCACCGGCGTCGATCCCGGCGATGCGGCGCGGGGCGCGCAGCGTGCCCGGCGTGAGGTCCGCGATCCGCTCGGCGACCTTGCGTACCACGCTGGGGTGCACCTCCAGGGTCCCGCGGTCCTCGATCGGCACGGGGTCTTCGACCGGCACGGGGTCTTCGACCGGCACGGGTTCTTCGGCCGGCACGCGGTCCGGCGCGGTCCGGTCCTCGTCGGTCACGGTCACCGGTCCCGGCCCCGGCCGATGAGCTCGCCGAGGTCGAGCTCGCCGTCGAGCACGCGGCCCACGACGAAGCCGAGGAGGCCGAGGATGAGGGCGACGAACAGCGCGCTGAAGCCGTCGATGGCCCAGGCGGCGCCGAGGATGAGTCCGGCCAGGAGACCGGTGTGGGTGGCATTCATATGTGGCGGTCCTCCTGTGAGGCGGAGCGGGTTGTGCTCAGTGGACGCGAGGTGGGTCGTACCGGCGGAAGCGCCGCAGGAGCCGGGTCAGCGCGGCCCGCAGCCGCTGGTGGTCCCCGACGAACTCGACGGGCGCGTCGTACCGGTCCGCGTGCGCAGGCGCGTCCCGTGCGGTCCGTAACCGCGCCAGCCCGGCGGCGAACTCCTGCGGGTCACCGCCCACGTCGGGGTGGTGCTCACGTACCCACCGCCGGTACGCGGCCCGCTCTTCGGGGGAACAGATGCGGTCGCGGGTCATCCGGCGGTGGGTGCCCCGTCCCCTGGCGGGTTCAGGGGTGGCTCGTCGTCGACCGAGTGAAGGTCGGCGACCGTGACGTTCACCCGCGCGGGGCCGACCACCTCCGTCACCGCGCGCCGCAGTTCGGCGACCACGGGCTGCACCCGGTGGCCGACCCACAGCACGACGACGAGGTCCACCGACCGGCCCTCCTCGTCGACCCTGACCCCCACCACCCGCCTGCCCGGCAGGTAGGAGGCGACGGTCCCGAAAGGCCCGCCGTCCAGGTGGGCCACCGCGGGGTGGTCGAGCACCCGCTGGGAGATCACGTCGGCGAGCGCCGCTGACGGGGTGGCGCGGGTGTCCGGTGCGGACATCGGCACGGTCCTCCCTGGTGCTGCGGTGTCGGGGACGTCTCACTCCACGCGGGTCGGTGCGACCGGCTCGTCCTGGGCGTCGTCGGTCGGGAAGTGGATGTCGTTCACCGCGATGTTGACCTCGGTGACCTCGAGGCCGGTCATCGACTCGGTCGCGGTGATCACGTTGCGCCGCACTGCGCGGGCCAGCTCCACGATGGACGCACCGTACTCGGCGACGATGTCGAGGTCGATCGCGGCCTGCTTCTCGCCGACCTCCACCTGGACGCCGGATGTGCTGGTGGTCGTGCTCCCGCCGGGGATCCGCTCCCGGAGTGCGCCGAACGCGCGGGAGACGCCGCCGCCCATCGCGTAGACACCGGAGATCTCGCGCGCCGCGATGCCGGCGATCTTCTGCACCACACCGGCTGCGATGGTGGTCTTGCCCTGCGATGTCTCGTCGGCCAGTCGCGCCGGTGCCGATCCTGACCGGGTCGCAGTCGTCGTCGCCGTACTGGGCGTGCTTTCGGTGCTCTGTGTCATGGAGATGCTCCTTCGTTCGTCGATCTCGGCTGCTTGCACCCGTGAGATGCCCGCTACGCCCCGGCTGTCACGCGATGTCACCTGATCGGGGCGCCAGCACGTCTTCCACCTGGACCTCGAGTGGGGGAGCGGCGGGGCCGACGGAGGCTGTCAGCGCGGCGCCGAGCTCGTGGCGCACCCTCGCGCCGACGTCGGCCAGCACGTAGCCGTAGCGGACCGCCAGCCGCAGGACGAGACCGTCCATCCCGCCTGACACGCCGCGCAGGTACACGCCGGGCAGTCCGTCGACGACGTCGTAGGCCATCCGGCGGGCCAGCAGCACGAGTGCGGACTCTGCGATCCGCACGACTCCGCCGGTCTGGGGGGCCTCGGCGTGCCGGCCGACGAGCCCGCCGCGTACCGCGCGCAGCGTGGCCGTGCTGCGCGCGACGAGGTCACCGGGGGTCCGCACCGGTTGACGTGCGGCGAGCCGCACCGCGGACCAGCTCCGCTGCAACCTGGCCAGCTCCTCGCGGCACTGCGGGCAGGTGCGCAGGTGCTCGGCATCGGCGGGGTCGGGCGCGTCCGCCGCGGCGACGTCCAGCAGCCACGACCTCGACCGTCCGCACGGCATCCGGTCCTCCGGCGAGCTCATCGCACTCCTTCCAGCGTCACGAGCAGGGTCCGACGGGCGCGGTGCAGTCGTGACCGGACGGCGGACACGCTGACTTGCAGCACGGCGGCCACCTCCTCGTAGGACAGCCCTTCGAACTCCCGCAGCACAAGGGGCACCCGCTGCGACGGGTCCAGCTCGGCGACGGCCCGGTGCACCGCCGCGACCTCGTCGGCCCGGAGCGCGGCACGCTCCGGCGTATCGGCGTCGTCGACGGTGGACAGGCGCTCCGCGATGTCGTCCAGTGGCACGGTGGGCCGCCTGCGGCGCAGGTGAGCCAGCGCGGCGTTGCTGACGACCCGGTACAGCCACGTCGACGGTGCGGCGTCTCCGCGGTAGGCGCGCAGCCCGCGCCACGCCGAGATCCACGCGTCCTGCACCACGTCCTCGGCGTCGATGGCCTCACCCACGATCCGCAGCGCCACCCGGTACATCCGCGGTGTGTGCCGCCGGACCAGGGTGTCGAACGCCGTCCGGTCTCCCGCAGCGGCGACGGCGAGCAGCCCGCGGTCGTCCAGCACATCGCCCATCCCACCACGCCCCCGCTCCGAAACCGGTTGCCGCGGGCGGGGTGCGGCTCAACCGTTCCCGCGCAGGACCTCGGTGATCGCGTCGATACCGCGGTCGAGGTCCTCGCGGGAGATCAGCAGCGGTGGCGCGACCCGCAGTGTCGTCGCGTGCGTCTCCTGGCACAGCACGCCGCGGTCGAGCAGCGCTTCCGACGCCGCGCGGCCGGTCGGGCCGCCGGGCGCGATCTCGACACCCGCCCACAGGCCGCGGCCTCGGACCTCCACTGCGCCCTGCCCGACCAGCCCACCGAGACGGGCATGCAGGTGCGCACCCAGCTCCCGGGACCGCGCCTGCGGCTCGCCCGTCGCGAGCAGTCGGATCACCGCCCGTCCCACCGCGCAGGCGAGCGGGTTGCCGCCGAACGTGGAGCCGTGCTCACCGGGGCGCAGCACCCCCAGCACGTCGCCCCGACCGACGACCGCCGACACCGGCAGGATCCCGCCGCCGAGGGCCTTGCCGAGGGTGGTGAGGTCGGCGCGGACGCCCTCGTGGTGCAGCGCCAGGAGGTCCCCGGTGCGCCCGAGGCCGGACTGGACCTCGTCCGCCACGAGCAGGCATCCCGCCTCGTCGCACGCCGCACGCACGCCGCGCAGGTAGCCCGCTGGGGGCACCACGACCCCCGCCTCGCCCTGCACCGGCTCGACGAGGACGGCCGCGGTCCGCGGCGAGAGCGCGGCGCGCAGCGCGTCGAGGTCGCCGTAGGGCACCGCCACGAAGCCCGGCGTGAACGGGCCGAAACCGTCGCGGGCTTTCGCATCGGTCGAGAACGACACGATCGTCGTGGTGCGGCCGTGGAAGTTCCCGCCCGCGACGATGATCTCCGCGGCGCCGTCCGGCACGCCCTTGCACCGGTACGCCCACTGCCGCGCGACCTTCACCGCCGACTCGACGGCCTCGGCGCCGGAGTTCATCGGCAGCACCATCTCGGTCCCGGTGAGCTCGGCGAGCTCGCGGCAGAACGGGGCGAACTGGTCGTGGTGGAACGCGCGCGACGTCAGCGTCAGCGCGCCGAGCTGCTCGACCGCCGCCGCGACGAGTGCCGGGTGCCGGTGCCCGAAGTTCAGCGCCGAGTACGCGGACAGGAAGTCGAGGTAGCGCCTGCCCGCGACGTCGGTCACCCAGGCGCCCTCGCCAGCGGCGAGCACCACCGGCAGCGGGGAGTACGTGCGGGTGCTCCAGCGCTCACCCGCGGCGACGAGGTCCTCGGTGACGGTCACGATTCCACCTCCGCGGGAAAGGAGTACGTCGGCGGGCATCCCCCCAAGGTTAAGCCGGTTACGCTCGCCGCCATGACGCAGGACGTGCGCGATCTGCTGCGGGTCGAGCCGGGTGCGGCGGTCGACCTGGACGCGCACGACC
>JALYQB010000566.1 GCA_030856045.1 Actinomycetota bacterium | reverse complement strand
CGTGGTCGTGGGCGAGCTACGAGGCGGGCGGCTCCTCCACCACGACGACGTGGTTGCCGTCCGGGTCGCGCAGCATGAACATGAGCGGGGCGCCGGGCGTGCGCATCGGCTCCGGATCGAGGTCGATGCCGCCGATGGCGCTCAGGCGCGCGTGCTCGCCCAGGACGTCCGCCGTCTCCACGCCGATCGAGCTGCCGCCGGGCTCGCCGCCCATCGGCGGGTTGAGCGCCAGCCGCGCCCGCGACCCGGGCGGGGCCACCTCCAGCCAGCGCATCTCGTTGTGCTCACCGAAGCGCGTGTCGCCGCGCACCTCGAAGCCGAGCTTCTCGGTGTAGAAGGCGAGGGCCGCGTCCTGGTCGGCGACGACGAACATGGCCACGCCGATGTTCGAGAGGGTTGTCGGGGTTCGCGTGAAATCACTCATGGCCGGTAGACCGGGCGAGCGGGCGGAACTCATCGGTCCCGCTCCGAGATGTCGCGGCGCACCATCGGCGCCCTTCGCGTCGTCTCGGTCGGTGAAGACGCCGGTGTCGCCTCGGGGAGCCGCAGCTACGCACGGGACGCGTCGTCGCATCGGGACCCGCCCACCTCGACTGCGTCTGCCCCGGGGATGGCCGCTTCGAGGCAGCGCGCTTCAACTCCGGGCCGGGAGATGGCATCCGTGGCCGCAAGGTCGACGATCCAGCCCCTACCACCGCGAGAAGTGGCACTCTGGTCCTCTGCCTCCGTCGTCGCAACCGGTGGGCGTGGGTCAGCAGGGGTGCTCGTGGTCGGCGTGCGCGCCGTGCTCGATCTGCAGCGTCGAGTGCGTCAGGTTGAAATGGCGGTGCAGCGCGGCCCCCGCGGCGTCGAGCACCGAGGCGTCTCCGCAGTGCCCGTGGGCGTCCTCGCCGACCACCAGGTGCGCCGAGACGGCGTGGCGGGCGGACGTGATGGTCCACAAGTGCAGGTCGTGAACGTCGTGGACGCCGGGCACGTCACGCAGTACCCGGTCGACCTCGGCGGCATCGAGGTGGCGCGGCACGCCCTCGAGCAGCACGTGCGCCGCGTCGCGCAGCAGGCACAGGGCACGCGGCGCGATGAAGGCGGCGATGAGCAGCGACGCGATCGGGTCAGCCACGGCCGCCCCGGTGGTGATCACCACGACCGCGGCGCCCAGCACCGCGACGGAGCCCAGCGCATCCCCGGCCACCTCGAGCAGCGCGCCGCGCAGGTTGAGGTTGTGCCGGTCACCGCCGGCGAGCACCGCGAGCGCGACGAGGTTGCCCGCCAGGCCGAGCGCACCGAGCACGAGCAGCGCCACGCCGGGGATGGGCGGCGGGTCGCCGAGCCGGGACGCGGCCTCCACCGCGACGAACCCGGCGACGGCCAGCAGCACCAGCGCGTTGCCTGCGGCGGCGAGGACCTCGGCGCGACCGAGCCCGTAGGTCCGGTGCGAGGTCGGCGGGCGCCGGGCGAGCACGGCGGCGACCAGGGCGGCGACCAGGCCGAGCGCGTCGGTCGCGACGTGACCCGCGTCCGCGAGCAGGGCGAGCGACCCGGTGAACGTCGCGCCCCCCGCCTGGACCGCCAGCACCGCGAGGGTGATGGCGAGCGCCCACGCCAGCCGTCGCCGGTCTGATCCCGCTCCGTGATCGTGCACGCGGCACACCATACATGCAGAGTCGCGCATGACTGGTTCGGCTCGGGCGTCACCGATCGTGACGATCCGCATCGCCGTCAGGATCGCACGAGCGCGGTGAGATCGAACGCCACCGGGAACGGCTCGGTCAGGTGGGTCGTCTCACCCGGCACGAAGCGCGCGGTCTCGACGTAGCGCTCGTTCCCGAGCGCGAACACGAGCGCCGTCGGCTTTCCGCGCTGCACCTCGATCCGCAGGTAGTGCGGAATCCCGGCCTGCGCGTAGAGCTGCGGCTTGATCGCCCGGTCGGTGGCGAGGTTGCCAGGGCTGGTGATCTCGGCGACAAGTCGGACGCCGGACGCCGGGTAGGCGACGTGCGACAGGTCGGGGTCGGCGAGCACACAGACGTCCGGGATGAGGATCCGCCCCGGCGCGACGCGAACGTTGACCGCCTCGAGGACCCGCATCCCCCCGGGTGCCGCCACGTTGAGCACCGCCCAGAGCTGCGACGACAGCCACTGGTGCAGCCCGCTGCCGGCGGGGCTCATGAGAAGGCTCCCGTCGAGCAACTCCACCCGGCGGTC
>JALYQB010000551.1 GCA_030856045.1 Actinomycetota bacterium | reverse complement strand
CGGCCTGGTAGTTCACGGCCTGAAAGGCCATCCAGCCGTAGCGCACCGTGCGTTCGAGCGTCGGCAGGTCCGGTTCCGGCAGGGCGTCACCGTCCGGGCGGAAGACGTTCGTCATGGCGTCGTAGCGGCGCAACGCGTCCCGCACCGCGTCGATCTCCCGGTCATCGGGGCAGGCTCGCCTGCGTTCGGTCTCATCCGGGTCGATGATCACCGCCAGCGGGATGTCCAGTACCTCGGCGATCCGTCGCAGCACCGAGAGCCGGTCGAGTTGCCGGTCACCGGTCCGGATCTTGTCCACCCAGCTCAGCGACTTGCCCATCCGGTCGGCGAAGAGCTGGCGGGTCATCCCGCGCCGCCGCACCCAGTACAGCACCACATCCGCCGTGCGCTGCCGCTGCCCGTGACCGGGGTCCGCCATGCCGCCCTGCCTCTATCCGTCGTACCCGGGGTTCACCGATCAGCGTAACCACGGCGGGGCGCCCGAAAGGAGCAACGCTGGACAGTTTGTCCGGGGTGGCGCCCCGGTCCGCGCCCTACCGTCCCGATCAGGCCCCAGGGCCGGGACGTCCGAGTCGCCCTGCGCGGCAGGCGTACCCCACTCCGATGCCGCTGCGGCGGACTCGCCCCGCCCTGGGCGCCGCTCCAGACGACACAGAAGCGGGGTAAGTACGTGCACAACGGCAACGAGCAGACAGAAAACCAGGGCGAGCATTGTCATCCGAGAAGATCGGGAGTTGTTGGCCGACTGGCCAGGCTCAACGGTGATACTGTATGGCCTCACTCGCCATGCGCATGATGGAAGGCCGCGACGGCGTAGCCGAACAGCAGCACTATGCACAGCGCCTCATCGCGGCAGGCGATCGCCTGCACCGGAGAGCGGAGGGGACAGGTGGAGCGGTCATCGACGGGACGTTGTTGCGGCGGAGCGGCCTGCACTTCCGTGTGCGTCTTCTCCGGATGGCGATACGAGCTCGGAACCTGACTGGACACCGTGAGCACAGCGCCACAGTGGCGTAGTAGCGGCGCCATGCCGGCTGTTCAGATCAAGGACGTCCCCGACGATGTGCATGCGGTGTTCCGCAGGCGTGCCCGAGCCGCCGGGCAGTCGTTGCAGGAATACCTGCCCAGCACCCTGATCGCCCAAGCCCGTCAACCTACTCTGCAGGAGATCTTCGACGAGGTGGATCGCGATCCGGCAACCTCGTCCGCACGTGTCCATTCAGGGGGCTGGTTGAGCTGGGCCGTTGAGCCGGGTTTGATCTCGGAGGGGACCGTGTCGGCGTGTCGCTCGATCTTGGGTCCTTGATCGTCGATCATCTCCGGTTGTGTCCGCGTCTGAGCAGCCTCAGCCCTCCTATGAGGAGCTGACGGTGCTGGTGGTGGGCTTGACGTCGCAGCTGGAGCGGGCCCACGCTCAGATCGCGGAGCTGGAGGCTCGGCTGGGGCGTGATTCGACGAATTCCTCGACTCCGCCGTCGAAGGACTCGATCGCGGCCAAGGCCAAGTGGCGGGCGGATCGCTCGTCGCGGGAGCGGTCCAAGGACCGTAAGCCCGGTGGGCAGCCGGGCCGCACGGGGTCGGGGCTGGCGCCGACGGTGACGCCGGACCGGACCCAGACCCTGCCCGCGCCGGGCGACTGTTCGGGGTGCGGCGCCGATCTGGGCGAGGCCACCGACGCGGGCATGGGGTGGGCGCAGCTGTGGGACATCCCCCCGATCACCCTGGAGAAGGTGCACTACCTGCTGCCGCGGCGGCGCTGCAGCTGCTGCGGGAAGACCACCACCGCCGCGCCGCCGTGCGGGCAGGCCGGGACCGTGGCCTACGGGCCCAACGTCAACGCCGCGGCGATCCTGCTGGCCAGCGAGGGCAATGTGCCCGTCGAGCGGACCGCGCACCTGATGGCCATGATGCTGGGCGCCCCGGTCTCGACCGGGTTCGTGGCCCGCGCCCTGGAACGCTTCGCCCAGCGCCTGGACGCGGCCGGGTTCGACAAGGCGATGACCGAAGCGCTGCGCGCCGAGGACGTGCTCTGCGGCGATGAGACCCCCACCAACGTGATCCACAAAGACACCGATGAGGACGGCCAGCCGGTGCCCGGGGCACCGCACGCGGTCACGGTACGCAGCCCCGACGCGCGGCTGGTCTGGTATGCGGCGATGGGTTCGCGCTCCAAGACCGCGATCGCCGGTCTGGGCGTGTTGGCGGGCTACACCGGCTACCTGGTCCGTGACGACTACGTCGGCTGGCACCAGTTCGATCCCCAGCTGGCCGGTGTCCAGCAATGCGCAGCGCACCTCATCCGCCACGCCAAAGGCGTGCTCGAACTGCACCCCACCCAGCAGAACTGGGCCGGGCAGGTCATCGGCGTGCTCCGCGAGGCTGCTGCCGCGGTCACCGCCGCCCAGACCGACGGCCGCGACCAGCTCGACCCGCAGTTGCTCGCCGACCTGCGCGCCCGCTACGACCACGCAGCCGAGTGGGGGATCACCACCAACCGCCACCGCGACTGGGACAAGGGCAACCACCCCGGATACAACCTCGCCACACGCCTGCGTGACAAGGCCGAACAGGTCTGGCTGTTCACCCGAAACCTCGCCGTGCCCTGGACCAACAACGCCAGTGAGCAGGCCCTCAAAGGCCCGAAACGACACCAAGCCGTCTCCGGCTACTGGCACACCCTCACCACCCTCGCCGGATACTGCCGCGTCCGCTCCTACCTCGTCAGCGCCCGCGGCCACAACATCCGCGCCATCGACGCCATCCACAACGCCCTCACCGGCAACCCCTGGCTCCCCACACCCGCCACAGCCTGAGGCAAGCGACTCACCCGTGAATGGACACGTCCGCACCGCTGGAAGCGACCACCGCAATGGTGCGCAGCTCGCGATCAACCGTGATCGTCGTCGATGTCTCGGTCCTGGTCACCGCACTGGTCGATGACGGGCCTGATGGTGGCCTGATGGGCGTGACGTGCGTGACCGCCTGCACAGCGCGGATCTGGCCGCCCCGGCCCACCTGGACGACACCTGGACGTGGAGTTCCTACCCACGGCCGCCGTAGCCCGAGCAGTCCGGCCGGGCCGAGCACATCGGCACGCCCCGCCGCAGCCGCCTTATACATCAGGCCGCTGTCCTCGGCCTCGGTCCGGTCCGCCTTGAGCCGCAGCTCCCGGCCCTCGTCCACGTCGTGACAGTGCCCTCGCATCACGTCTCCCTCGTCAGGGGTCTGCCTTCCGACCCTTGCACGACCGGCACACTCACAACCAGACTCACCCGCACTGTCCAGAGGGTAATGCGCCCTGCCCGATCGGGCAGGCGATCCTGTGGCACCACTGCCTGAGCCTGCCGGCGACATCTTCTTCATCGCGAGCAAGAGCCGGAGAAAAGGCGCCCGAACAGCCGCACGCACTCCGCCACTCTACGTTACTCCTCCCACCTCGCCGTATCGAACAATTCAGGAGAGTTCCACGAAGCAGCCCTTCTCTTTGGCCTCTGCGAGGAAATCCCGCACCCAGCTGACATTGGCCATTACTTCGGCCAACACCTGTTCCAGTTCACGCTGAGTTCGCTCGGGCCGGACATCTATTCCCGGAATCCGGGGAGCCAGTTCCTTCACTTGCCCGAGCGGTGAGGACCAGCGAGCGTCTACGATGCCCGCATCGACCAACGCCTCCTCGAACCCGGTAAGCAGCCGCACGAGCTCCGCGATGTTGGCGAGCTCAAAACGCGGGTGCCCGTCTGGATCCGCCAGCGCCGCACGATCCTTGATCGCCTCTATCTCATCCGCTCGGCATTCATTCACGAGGCGCCACAGAGCAATTGCCTGATCGAGGTAGTCCCAGCCTCTTTTGAGCTTGTTGACGACCTCTTCCTCAGAGTCCGGGTCGGCGTCGGGTCCGTGTGGTCGTATCGCGTAGAGCGTCATTGGGTTCCTCCCTCCGGGGGCTTGACTGGCTTAGCTGCAAGAAGCTCCTTCACAAGCACCTCGAGATCATTTGCCGTGACACCGAGACTCTCGTCGAAGCCCTTTCCAGCAGGTCCACGCGTCGCCTTTGTGGCTCCGGCATCACTGGCCATGTCGATCTCTCCCGTGATGTCCTTCCCTTGTGCCTCCAGCCGGATCTTTCCGCTTCCCCCGGCCGCCAGCAGCTTCTCGGCGTTCTGGAGTTGAGAGTGGGCGTCGGCATGTGTGTCCCGAGTCCCGGTCTTGATCTCCTCACGATGCACGATGCCGACCTTCGCGCCGGGCTTCCGTGCTGTTACCAGCATGTCGATTTCGCCTCGCTGCATGTACAGGCCGTCCGGCCGCTGCGTGAGGCCGCCGATCCCCTTGCCCGGGTTGTTGGCCTTCCACTCCTCAATGGTAGCCTCACGCTGCTTCTCGTAGAGCATGACCTCGCTCAGAACGTCGGCATTAGGGTGTTTGGCCTGCGCCTCCGCTAGCGCTTCCTGAGCACGGATCTTCGCCATTACCTTGTCGCGTACCTTGCTCACCGTGTCAGCGCGGTTCTTAGGGGTCATATTATCAACCAACGAGCGGATCTCTGGATCCTCCATCAGCTTCTTGTCGGCGATTGTCAATCTGAGCTCATTGACCCGCAGCTTCGATTCCTCGGCGATCTTTTGCTGGGCAACCTCGGCCTCGACCCCCTTGCGAATACGCTCAATCGCAGCCTCCTTGTTTCCATTGAACATGTCGTGGACCTGCTGGGAGGTCTTTTGAGTGCTCATCTTCGCCAGCTTGGCCAACTCTTGGCTCGTTAGCGCCGATTTCAGTTCTTGCACCCAAGCCTCATAATTGGCGGAATCCGAAGTGGGAAGGTTTGTCGGATCCTTCCTAGTCGGATTGATCTTACCAACGACAGCCCAGGTTTTACCGTCCTCCACGGCGGTGAGCGACGTGAGGCCATAACGCACCCGGACACCGGCCAGCACAGGCTTGAGCACCATTCGCCCAACGGGACGGCTGCCAAGCCGGTTGGCCGCCGCCACCGCCGTCGACATCGCCTTGTCCAACCGCTTCTGCTTGCCCTCGGGGCTGTCGTCCCCACCGCGGAGTTTGTCCTTGGCCTTTTTCCCCGCTGCCTTGAGTTTCGCCCAGATCTTCTTGCCGAAGGCGGCGATCTTGCCGACGATCCAGTCGACGGCTTTCATGACAGGCTTGGAGAGGGACTGGAAGAGCTTCTTGACCTTGTCGGCGAGGCCACCGATGCCGAGCAGGGCGGCGAGGAAGCCGATGAGAACGGGCAGTGCGGTGGCCAAGGCGGTTTCGATGAGGCCGGGGACGCCGCCCGCGCCGCCGCCGGCGATGGCGATGACGGCGTCGAGCACGGCGTTGACGAAGGCCATGATCTGGGCACCGCGCTCCACGATGAACGTGACGATGTCGATGATCGCCTTGCATGCCTTGATGAACGCCGAGGCGGGGTTGAGCAGTGACACGATCCAGGTGATGCCGGCGATGAGCACGGTGGGGATGAGGTACTGAGCGATCTTGCCCAGCAGGGTCTCTTTGAGGTCGCCGACCTTCTCCTTGAGCTGTTCCCAGACCCCGCCGATGCCCTCGGATTGGATCTTCTGCGCGATCGGAACCGACGACTCGACCGCGCCCATCGCCTGCTCGGGCACGCCACGCTGGACCACCCGGCCCCGGATCGCGCCCCACGTCAACCCGAGCAGCGATCCGATCAGCATCAAGATGCCCTTGATGTCGAAGCGCTCGGGCAGCTGCAGCCCTGCCTTGGCGGCCGCCCCCAGCAGCCAGGAGACCAGCCCCTTCTGCAGGTGCGAGGCGATATTGGCCATGAAGGCCCGCAGCCCGGCGCCGACTGCGGAGATCAGCTTGCCGAGGAACCCGATCGGGTCCTTGATGATCGCCATGACGGCCTGAGCGGCCTTCGCCAACACGCCCAGGAGCATGTCCTTGAGCTTGAGGATCGTGTCGATGGCGCCCTTCACGGCATCGACAGCCTTGGAGACCAGGCCCTTGTTCTTCTCCTTCTCCGCCGCGATCTCCTCATCGACCGCCTTGAGCGCCTCGGTGTACTTCGAGGCCAGGGTGTCGACCAGCTGGGTGCCCTTGTCGTTCACCGACTCGGTGAGCTCGTCGAACTTGCCCGCGAACTCCCCCGCGGCTTCCTTGCCGATGGCCTGCAGATCCCCGGGCAGCTTCTTGACTTCCGCCTGCAGTTCGTCCCGGCCGGTGGCGATCCGCTGCTTCGCCCGGGTCAGCTCCGCGCCGATCACATCGGCAACACCCGAGATCACGCCCTGCATCCGGTCCACGTAGCCCTTGCGAGCCTGCTCGTAGAAGACATTGACCTCGCTCGGCAGGTCGAAGAGCTTGTCCTTGCCCCACTTCAACAGGCCGGTGGGCCCCGAGTACCGCTCGTCCTTATAAGCGTCCATCTTCCGCGTGTACTCAGCGGTGAACGCGTCCCGAGCCGCCTTCTCGCCCGTGCTGAACTTGTCGTCGACCTTCTTGTCCAGGCCGTTGAGAATGTCCTCGACGTCCTTCTTCGTGGCGTCGAACACCTTCTGCAGCTTGGCGGTGACCTGCTCGCGCTTCTTCTCGTCCTCGCTCTTCGCACCCTCCTTGCCCACGCCCACCTCGTTGCCGGCCTTGGTGCGGTCGGCGGTCATGGTGGTCATCACGGCCGCCCCGGCCTGTCCCGCCTGCGCCTTCGCTCCCGCCAGGGTCTGGGCCTCCGCGGCCCGCACCTGACCGGGTGCGGTGGCGGCGTGCTGCTCGCCCTCCTTCTTCTCCTTCAGTGCCCCGGTGAACTCCGGCTCGTTGGACTTCGCCAGCTGCTCCTCGGTGACCTGCGCGTCGGCCATCTGCTGGTCGACCTGCTGGGGACCTTCGGAGAAGTCCGTCGCGGCCGGGGGAGCCTTGTCCGGCACCGCCTGATCGGGGTTCGGCGCGCTCGGCTTCGGCGGGGGCTGATCCGGCCGCAGCGGAGTGACCGGCTTGTCCTTCGCGGCAGCAGTGTCCGGGGGCGCCTTGGTGGTGGTCTCGATGGCCTTGGCCGAGGTCTCCTTACCCGCCCCGACCTTGCCCTGCACCTCACCCTTGACCGCGTCTGCCTTTCCCGAGTCACCGAACTCGTCCGCCTCGTCGAGGTTCTTCGGCGCCTGCTTCGCGATCGCATCGTTGACCGCCTTGACGAACGCCGCCTTGTCGAACTCACCCGGCTTCGCAGCGTTCATCTTCTCCGCGTTCGCGGCCTTGCCCTGGGCCTCCTTATCGTCCTGTGGCGGCTTCGCGGCACCCTGGGCGGCATCCGCCTCGGTTTTCGCTGGCGGGTGCTTGCCCAGGGTCTGCTGCTTGGCCTTCACGTCCCGCTTCAGAGCGGTGAACTTCGGATCCGAACCGGGGCCGGACCTCGCACCCGCCTTGCCGTCGGCCAACCGCTGCACGAATGGCTCGGCCGACGGCGGCGCAGTCCGGTCCCCGCTGCCCGGGACCGACGTCACCGTGCCACCGGTCGGAGGCGACTTCCCACCGGCCGGACCGGGCTTCGACCCCGTCGACCCAGCCGACTTCCCAGTACCCGACGCTGCCCGCCGCTGCGCCACCAGCCGTGACACCGCCCGATTTCCCGCCTTGCGCTGCAGTGCGACCGCCATGCCGGCACTCAGCCGCGACACAGACCGTGCGGTCGGCGCGTCGGCGGGTGCCCGCTCACGGCCGGGGTGCTCGGGCCCGGTGTCCACGGCGGCGGGTCGGGGGCGCGTCGCCCGTCGTTCGCGGCCGGGTTCAGCGCTGAAGTCCACCCCGCCTCCCTCGACGCCGGCCTCCGCACGGCGTCACTCGGCCACCCATCAGCGTGGCCCGTCCGGGCGGTGACGGTGCCGGAACCCGGGCAGCACCATGGACAGAAGCTACTGCCCGAAGGGGCAACAGCCGCAGCAGCCTCACACACGCGGGAGCGTCCGAATCCCCGACTCGCGCTGTTCACGCACGTCAGCGGGGGCGGTAGACGTCCGCGCGGTGCTCGATGACCTCGATGATGACTTCCTGCCGCTCTTCTTCGATGCGGTAGATGATGCGGTGATCACCGCGAGCGGCGCTGTGCAGACCCGCCAACTCAAAGCGGAGTGCGTGGCCGACGCGACGAGGATGGTCGGCCAACGGCCCGTAGACGAACTCGATCGCCGCGGCGGCGACCTTCTCGGGCAGCCGCTCCAGGGCGCAACGAGCAGGTCGTGCCCAGACGATCTCGTATCGTCCCGCCGAGGCACTCACGGCTTGCTGATGAGCGAGAGCGCTTCGTCCTTCGTCAGGCGCGTCGTGCGGCCGGCTGGGATGTCAGCCTCGGCCTCACGGACCGCCGCCATCAACTGCGGGTCGCTGAGAATCTCCAAAGTCTCTTCGAGAGAATCCAAATCTTCCAGACTCAGCAGTACCACCGACGGGCGCCCGTGCTTGGTGATCACGACTCGGCCGTGCTCCCGTTCGATACGCTCGACCACCTCGGACAGGTGGTTCTTCACGTCGGCCAGCGACGCATGCTCCGACCGTGTCATGGTCACAAGTATAGCCAGAAGGCTTGCCCACCTGGAAGCGGCTCGTCGGTCCCGAGCCTCGGGTGCTCACCCCACCAGGTGCCGGTAGGGGCCGAGCTCGCGGTCCAGACAGAGCCGGTCGAGCTTCCGGTGCAGACAGGTGTGGTGATCGGCAGCCGTGAGCGCAGCGGTCGCGGGCTGCGGGTCCGGGCATTGTGCATACGATCCGCAACAAGAGTATGCTTCAAGTATGCGGACACGCGTGACGGTGACAGTGGACGGTGCCGCGGTCGAGGCGGCCGAAGCGGCCGTCGCAGCCGGCCAGGCACCGTCGGTGAGCGCCTGGGTTGCCGGAGCCATGACCGAGCGCGCACGCCGCGAACGTCTCGCCGACGTCCTGGCCGAGATCCGGGCCGAACTCGGTCCCGCCACCGACGAGGAGACCGCGTGGGCGCGAAGCGTCCTCGGCCTGTAGTGCTCGACGCCGGCGGACTCATCGCCGTCGAGCGAGCCGATCGCCGGGTGATCCGGCTGCTCGAGCTGGCCGAGGAGATTCACGTGCCGGCCGCGGCCCTCGCGCAGGCCTGGCGTAACTCGGCGCGCCAGGTGCGCCTTGTTCGGGTGCTGGCGGCCGAACCGGTCACGATCCACCCGCTGGACGGAATCGATGCCCGAGCCGTCGGACAGTTGTGTGGTGCCACCGGTACCGCCGATGTGGTCGACGCTTCGGTGGCCCTGGTCGCCCGGCTCGTGGGTGGCGTGACGGTAACCAGCGATCCCGACGACCTTCACCGCCTCGACCCTGCGCTCGACCTGGTGCGATGTTGACGGAGCGACGGTCTGCGCCTCACGTCAGCAGGCTCCGGTACGGTCCGAACTCGCGGTCGAGGCAGAGCCGGCCGAGCTTGCGGTACTCGGTGGCCACCGCGGTCACCAGGTCGGTCATCGCCACCGGGCGGCCCGCCGCGGCGGCGAGGTAGGCCGCGCTGACCGCGACGGAACGGATGTTGCCACCGGAGAGCTCGAACGCGGTGGCGCAGAAGTCCAGGTCCACGTCGGACGACCGCGGCAGCGCCGACCCCAGGCAGCGGTCCCACAGCGCACGGCGCAACACCTCGTCCGGGACCGGGAAGTCCACCACCACGTCGAGGCGGCGGGTGAACGCGTCGTCCAGGTTGGCCCGCAGGTTGGTGGCCAGGATCGCCAGCCCGTCGAAGGACTCGATCCGCTGCAGCAGATACGCGCTCTCGATGTTGGCGTAGCGGTCGTGCGCATCGCGGACCTCGGAGCGTTTCCCGAAGATCGCGTCGGCCTCGTCGAACAGTAGTACCCCGTTGACCCCGGCCGCCTCGGTGAAGATCCGCTCGAGGTTCTTCTCGGTCTCCCCGACGTACTTGTCGACTACGGTGGCGAGGTTGACGGTGTAGAGGTCCAGTCCCAGGTCGGCGGCGATGACCTCGGCGGACATCGTCTTGCCGGTGCCGGAGTCGCCGGCGAAGAGCCCGGCGATACCGCGACCGCGGCCGCCGCCGGGGCGCATCCGCCACTCGTCGAGCACCTGGTCGCGGTGTCGGGCGCGGGCGGTCAGCTCGCGCAAGGCGCGCTGGGTCGGCTCGGGCAACACCAGGTCGTCCCAGCCGACCGCGGGAACGATCCGGCGGGCCAGCCGCTCGAGGCCGGCGGCGTTCTGCTCCCGCGCGCCCTGTCGCAGGTGCCCGGCGCCGATCGCGGTGCCGTCGAGGTCCGCGTGCAGCGTCGCCGCCCGAGCGGCCCGCTCGATGTGCTGTGGACCGAGCAGGAACTGCGCGGTCACCCCCGAAGGGTCCACGCCGGAGTCCAGCCGACCGTCCAGCGCGGCCCGCCACGCCGTACCGCGCTCGGCGGCCGTGGCGGGCGCCGCGTCGAGTTGCAGCGGCGGCTCGTCGGCCCACCGCGGGTCCCAGCCGGCCACCCCGACGAGCAGCACCGGGACCGGTGCGGTGGTGAGCAACCGCAGCACCGCCGGGGCCTCGGCGACCACTGTGTCGATCGGCTCGACGATCAATCCGGCGCCGGTGAGCCGAGCCTCCCGGACCAGCGCCCGGGCCACCCCGACCGGAGACGGCTCACCCACCAGCCGGCCCGCGTCAGCCACCAGCAGCGGCTGTCCGGTTACGGCCAGCGCGGCGGCGGCCAGCGTCTGGCCCGACCCGCCGGGGCGTTCCCGCAGGTAGACCAGCCGTACGCCCCGCGCCAGTGCGCTACCCAGCTCAGCGGCCCCCGCAACGGCGGTATGCGCCGGTGGGGGCAGCAGCACGGCGGCCGGCACCGGATCCGGCCGGTCGTCACCGAGCAGGTGCGCGGTGACCCGGTCCGGTACCCGCAACGCCCGGGACAGCAGCGGCCGGTCCGGATCCTCGACGGCGAGCAGCCCCCCGGCCAGCAACGGGGCCTGCCCGGTGAGCCGGGCCCGGCCCGCCGCCGCGGCCTCCGGCATTCCGCACAGCCGCAGCGCCATCCCGATCGCGGCGCGGCGCCGGGTGACGTCGTCGTTGAGGTAGCCGTAGAGCTGCTCGAAACGGCTGTCCAGGTCGGGCGCCAGTGCGACCAGCAGCAGCTCGACGTCCAGCGCGTCGAGCCCCATCGAGCGGGCCAGCGCCCGCAGCCGCACCGGCGTGCCATCC
>JALYQB010000537.1 GCA_030856045.1 Actinomycetota bacterium | reverse complement strand
GGCCTCGGCGCCCGACGGCGCCCGGCGCCGCGCATGGCGTCCCGGCCGGACCGCGGTGAGCAGGGTGACGCGCGACGAGGAGCCGGCCGCGAAGTCGGTGTCGGCGAACCCGGCCATGACGCGCTGCCGCATCCGGTCGACCTCGTCGGTGCTGGGACCGACCGCCGCCCCGGCGTGGCGCAATGCCGCGACGACCGCCAGTTCCCGCTCGAGGGTCTGGTCGGAGAGCTCATGGACACCGCTGTCCACGGCACGCGCAAAGCGCTCGTGCCGTGGTGGCGTCTCGTCGGGCACCCGACCTGTGGTCCTGCGCGTCGTACTCACCACCCTCGACTCCTTCGTTCACCTCGAACGGAGCAACGAGCGATCGCCGCTGTGGTTACGCCACCCGGAACGGTGATGGTCATCGCAGTCCCTCGGGAAGCAGCTGGGCGAGTCTGCGGACCGCTCGGTGCTGCAACGCCTTGATGGCGCCCTCGTTGCGATCCATCAGTGTCGCGGTCTCGGCCACCGAGAGCCCTTGCATGAAACGGAGGGTGATGCATTCCTGCTGGTCCTCCCCGAGCTGGGCGACGCAACGGAGCAGTTCGGCGTTCGTGGCGGCGGTGACGACCTGGTGTTCGGGACCCCGCTCGGTGCTGCCGGAATCACTGATCTCCGCGGTGGCGACCTCGAGGCGGTAGCGGCTGGACTTGACGTGGTCCAGCACCAGGTTGCGGGCGATCGTGACGAACCACGCACCCACGTCGCGGCCCTGGTAGCTCACCGTCGAGATCCGGCGCAGCGCCCGGAGGAAGGTCTCGCTGGTCAGGTCCTCGGCGAGCGAGCGGTCCGCGACACGGTAGAGCACGAAGCGGAAGACCATGTCGACGTAGTTGTCGTACAGGAGACCGAAGGCCCGCTGGTCCCCGGCCTGGGCGGCGTGGACCAGCTCCCAGGTGGCGGACGGCACCTGGGCGCCGTCCTCATCCGGTGTGCGCGGATCGGGCATCGGCTGCGATGTCCGGGGCTGCGGTGTCCTGCGGGTGGTGGCCCTCACCGAGCAGACACACCCGTGGAGCCGTCGACACGACGGCCCCGGATCCGTCCTCGCCAGCTCGCACGAGCCCACCGCACTGGTTGCGGCATCCGCCACTCCCTTGTCCGTCGCACCGACCGTGTGCGCTCGCGGCCGCTGCCATAACCGGGCCAGCATAGGGCCGGGGGCGGCCTGCGCCCACTTGTGGGTTCGACCTCGTCGCCGGTGGGCACCCGCGGTCAGGACGACCAGACCCGGTCCGCGTGGTGGTGGAGGGCGGTTCCCGAGGGCGCGTGCCAGACTGCGCCGGACGGCCCGCGCCCCGCTCGTGCGCATCGCCAGGAGGTTCCCGGTGGTCCCATCCCCAGCACCGTCCACGCCCCTCGCGGCGAACATCGCGGACCTGGTGACGGCCGCCGCGCGGCGCGGCCCGGACCACCCGGCGCTGTGTGATCGGGCGCTGGGTGATCGGGCCGCTGGGCGGACGGTCACCTGGGGCGGTGTGGACGCTGCCGTGCACGCCGAGGCTGCTCGGCTGCGGGAGGCCGGGCTGGCGCCGGGGGACCGGGTGGTCGTGCGGCTGCCGACGTCCGCGGAGTTCTGCGTCGCGGTGTTCGCGGTGGCCAGGGCCGGTGGCGTGGTCGTCCCCGTCGGCACGGCCGCCACGGAGCGCGAACTGCGCACCCTGTGCGCGCACAGTGGGGCAGGCCTGCTCGTCGTCACCGGGGAGGACGGCGCCGCGCGCCGAGCGGTAGCGTCGTTCCCGGCCGGCGGCCCGGCCCTGCTCGGCCCGCCGGACCTCGGCCCGCCGGACCCGGATCCGCCGGGCGCCGGTGCGCCCGCCCCGGACCCGGGCACCGGGGGTGAGGACGTCGCCGTGCTCGCGTACACGTCCGGCACCTCGGGCGCACCCCGCGGCGTGATGCTGTCGCACCGCGCCCTGCTCGCGAACGTCGTGCAGTGCGCTGCGCTGCGGCCCGCCCCGGTCACCGGCGGCGACCGGGTGCTGCTGGCGCTGCCGTTGTTCCACTCCTACGGGCTCGGCCCCGGTCTGCTGCAGGTGACTCACGCCGCGGCCACCGCGGTGCTCGTCGACCGCTTCGAGCCCGAGCCCGCGCTCGAGGCCGTGCAGGAGCACCGGGTGAGCACCGTCGTCGGCGTCCCGCCCATGTACCGGGCGTGGCTGACGCTGCCGGCCGACCGCCTCGCGGACGGCCTCGCGACCGTGCGGATGTTCCTCTCCGGCGCCGGGCCGCTCGACCCGGCGGTGCTGACGGGGATGCGGGCCGTGACCGGGCTCGGGATCTTCGAGGGGTACGGCCTCACGGAGACGGGGCCGGTCCTCACCTCCACCCTCGTCGGCGGCGCGGCCAAGCCGGGCTCGGTCGGCAGGCCGTTGCCGGGCGTGCCGTCGCGCGGGATGGCGGGGGTCGAGATCCGGCTGGTCGACAACGACGGCAGGGCGCTCCCGACGGCCGGTGACCTCCTCGGGGACGATGATGTCGAGGACGATGACGAGGACGCCGGGGGCACCGGGGTGATCGCGGCCCGCGGGCCCAACCTGTTCTCCGGCTACTGGCCCGACGGGGCGTACGGGCCGGTCGAGCTCCCGGGTCTGGGGCCGGGGTGGCTGCGCACCGGCGACGTGGGGTTCGTCGACGCCGACGGTGACCTGCACCTCGTGGACCGCGCAGACGACCTGATCATCGTGAACGGCTTCAACGTGTACCCGCACGAGGTGGAGAAGGTGCTCGAAGAGCACACCGGAGTGGCGGAGGCGGCGGCCGTCGGAATGTTCGACGAGCGGAGCGGCGAGGCGGTGCGCGCCGTGGTGGTCGTCGCCGACGGCGCGCGGCCGGACCCCCGGTCGATCATCGAACACTGCGCGGCTCGCCTCGCACGGTTCAAGGTCCCCGTCGAGGTCGCGTTCGTCGGCTCGCTCCCGCACTCGCCGACCGGCAAGCTCGCCCGCAGGCTGCTGCGCGGCGGGACCGGCGAGTTGTCCCCGGCGTGGCCGTCCGGGGCGCCCATGCCCGCCGCTCGCGGTGACGACGACACCGCCGCGGACCTGTGCTGAGCGCCGGGAGGCGATGACGTGCGCCACGAGGTGACGCTGCTGACCCGCACGGACTGCACCGCGTGCGTCGCGGCCGAGGCGGCCGTCCGGCGGATCTGCGACGAGCTGGGCGTGCCGTGGACGACGACCGATGTGGACACCGACCGTGAGCTCCGCGCGGAGTACGGTGACCGGGTGCCGGTGAT
Organism: Actinomycetota bacterium; assembly: GCA_030856045.1. Taxonomy (GTDB): domain Bacteria; phylum Actinomycetota; class Actinomycetes; order Mycobacteriales; family Pseudonocardiaceae; genus JALYQB01. The sequence continues at coordinate 3,733 of JALYQB010000537.1, read as the reverse complement.
CTTGATCGACGGCGCCGAGCACGGGTACCGGCGGGTCGAAGAGGACCGGTTCCGACACGCTCTGCAACGGTGACGGTGCGCACAGCAGCGGTCACGATCGGATAACCCGGCGAACCGCGCCGGACCGGGCCTGCGAAGCTGCGGGCATGAGCTCCTCCTCCAGCACCACCCGGGTGCCGTGGCCGATCGCCGCATTGATCGGATTGCTTGCGGTGGCCGCCGCGCTGGCCGTGGGACACCTGGTCGCCGGGCTGACGACGCCGACCGCGTCGCCGTTCTTCGCCGTCGGCAACGGTGCCATCGACCTGACGCCGACCCCGGTGAAGAACTTCGCGGTCAGCACGTTCGGCAACAACGACAAGGTCGTCCTGCTGCTCAGCATGGCCGTGGTCATCGGCATCGTGGCCGTCATCGGCGGCCTGCTGTCCCGCCGCTCCGCGCGCCCCGGGCTCGTCCTCGTCACGGTCCTCGGGATCGTCGGCGCCGTCGCGGTCGTCGTGCGTCCGACGTTCGGCCCGCTCGACCTGGTGGCCCCCGTCGTCTCCCTCGTCGTCGGCCTGGCGGTCTTCCTGCTGCTGTACCACCTGGCCACCCGTCCCGCCGTCGCCGACGCCGGCGCGGACTCCGGTGTCTCGCGGCGCGGTGTGCTGGTGGGGTCCGCCGCGGTCGCCGTGGGAGCCGGACTGGCCGGCTACGGCGGCATGGCGCTCACCGGCACCGGCAACGTCGAGGCCGCGCGACGCAGGCTCGGCCGGATCACCCCTGACGAGGCGGCGCCGCCGCTGCCCTCGGGGGCCGACTTCGTCGACGCGGGGACCCCGACGTTCATCACGCCGAACTCCGAGTTCTACCGCGTCGACATCAACCTGCAGCTGCCCCAGCTCACGCCCGAGGAGTGGCAGCTGCGGATCCACGGGATGGTCGACCGCGAGGTCACGCTGAACTGGGAAGACCTGATGCGCATGCCCTCGGTCGAGCGCACGGTCACGCAGGTCTGCGTGTCCAACGAGCTCGGCGGGCCCTACATCTCGACCACCAACTACACCGGCGTCCTGCTGCGCGACGTCCTGGCCGACGTCGGCGTCCAGCAAGGCGCGGACCAGGTGTTCACGACCAGTGTGGACGGGTTCACCATCGGCACGCCGACCGAGACCGTCATGGCGCCCGACCGCGACGCCATGCTGGTCTACGCCATGAACCGCGAGCCGCTGCCGATCGAGCACGGCTTCCCGGTGCGGATGTTCGTGCCCGGCCTCTACGGCTTCGTCTCCGCGACCAAGTGGATCGTGGACATGGAGCTCACCACCTTCGACGCGGCGGTCGCCTACTGGCGCCAGGAACCGCGGAACTGGGCCACCCGTGCGCCGATCAAGACGATGTCGCGCATCGACAGCCCGGGCTCGTTCGAGCGGTTGCCCGCCGACCAGGTCGTGATCGCCGGGATCGCGTGGGCGCCCACGATCGGCATCGAGCAGGTCGAGATCAGTATCGACGGTGGCGAATGGTTGCCCACGGGGCTGTCCACTGAGGTCAATCTCGACACATGGCGCATGTGGAGGATCGCCGTCCGCGGACTGCCACCGGGGTTGCGCAACGTGCAGGTGCGCGCCACCGACAAGTCCGGCTTCACCCAGCCGTCTGAGCGCGTCATGCCGATCCCCGATGGTGCGACGGGATGGCACACGGTGCGGTTCAGCGTCGCATGAGGACGAACGCCGGGCGGACGTGACCCAAGAGGTCACAGCTCTATCTCGATCGAGGTGCAGTCGTGTCCGAGTCGTGATCCGATCGGACTGAACCATCCGGTCGCACACACCGAAACACAAGAGGCGAGGCCCGGATCAGCCGGGCAGCCTGAAGAGGAGTTGAGATCCAGTGAGGAAGATCCAGCGACTGGCTGCGGTCGGTGCCCTGGCCGGCCTGACCGTCGCGCTCGGCGCATGCAGCAGCGAAGAGGAGCCCGCTGCCGGTGGTGGCAGCCCGCCGGCGCCCTCGGCGCCCAGCGAGGAGAGCTCGTCGGCGGCCCCCGCCAGCGATGGCGTGACCACCGTCGAGGACATCTTCGGCCCGGGCTGCTCTGCAGTGCCGACCGAGGGTGAGGGTTCCGCGGGCGGCATGGTCGACGACCCGGTGGGCACCGCGGCGAGCAACAACCCGCTGCTGACCACCCTGACGCAGACCGTGACGGCCTCCAACCTGGTGGACACCCTGAACGACCCGAATGCGCAGTACACGGTGTTCGCCCCGTCGAACGACGCGTTCGCGGCGCTGCCCCCCGGCACCGCCGAGACGCTGCTGCAGGACCCCTCGGGTGACCTGACCACCATCCTGACCTACCACGTGATCCCGCAGCGCTACGACGCACAGGGCCTCGTGGACGCCGGCTCGGTGCCGAGCGTGCAGGGTGGCATGGTGGAGATCACCGGCACCCCGGATGCTCCCGTCGTCAACGGCACCACCAACGTCGCCTGCGGCAACATCCCGACCGCGAACGCCACCGTGTTCGTGATCGACTCCGTGCTCATGCCGCCGGCTGCCTGAGCCAGCGCACCAGCACACATCGAAGGGGCGGCTCCGTCGAGGAGTCGCCCCTTCGGCGTGTCCGGGACACGGTGTGCCGCATCTCCAGCGCGGTCGTCGAGCGTCCGTCGGTGCTGCCCGCTCGGCCCCGCGAGCAGGTCTTGCTGACTTTGTTCCTGCGTTCACAAGCGGCTACCGTGGGAAAGTGACACCGCCGGTCCGAAACCACCCGAGCCGTCCGACGCGCCCGGGTCCGAGCCGGGTGAGAAGCGCAGATCCGAGAGGGAGCGTGACGGTGCAGCGCAACGGCAGCGACGCCGACGGGGCGGCCGCCGACATCCCGGCGGCCCGCGAGCGCCTCCGGGCCGTCCCGGATGCGGCCGTCTCCCGCCTCGCCGTCTACCTGCGCGTGCTGTCCACCCTCCTCGAGCAGGGCGTGACCACCATCTCCAGCGAGGAACTGGCCGGGGCCGCCGGGGTCAACTCGGCAAAGTTGCGCAAGGATCTCTCCTACGTCGGCTCCTACGGCACCCGGGGGGTCGGCTACGACACCGCACTGCTGGTCGGGCACATCGAGCGGTTGCTGGGGCTGACCCGACACCACAGCGTGGCGGTCGTCGGCATCGGCAACCACGGGCACGCGCTGGCGAACTACGGAGGCTTCCCCGGACGGGGGTTCCCGGTAGCGGCGCTGTTCGACGTCGAGGAGGACCTCCTCGGGGTACCGGTCGGCGGGTTGCCGGTCAGCCACATCGGCGAGATTCCCGCCGTGTGCGCCGAGCGCAAGGTGACGATCGGGGTGATCTGTACCCCGGCCCCGGCCGCGCAGGACGTGTGTGACCTGCTCGTCGCGGGTGGGGTGCGCTGCATCCTCAACTTCGCGCCGGTCGTGCTGCAGGTGCCCGAGGACGTCGAGGTGCGCAGGGTCGACCTGGCGGTGGAGATGCAGGTGCTCTCCTTCCACGAGGCCCGCCGGGTAGAGGGCGCCCTCGTCGCTGTTCTGGACCCGGTGGATGCGGTCGACGGGATCGCGGTGGGCCGGTGAGCCTGCTCGTCGTGGGGCTCTCCCACCGCACCGCACCGGTAGGCGTCCTGGAGCGCGCGACCGTCGCGCACGAGGACACCCGCAAGGTGCTCACCGAGCTGCTGGAGTGCGAGCACGTCTCCGAAGCGTTGCTGCTGTCCACCTGCAACCGGGTCGAGGTGTACGCCG
>JALYQB010000528.1 GCA_030856045.1 Actinomycetota bacterium | reverse complement strand
GCTCCGTGTCGGCCGCGGTGGGCAGCTCGACCGTGCGGGTCGTCATGCCCCTCGCCCGCGGCGGCGGCGGCGCGGCGCGCACCGGGCGAGGAGCCCGAGCAGCGCGTCGGTGACGACGTCCGGCTGCTCCAGCATCGCCATGTGCCCCGCCCCGCTCACGCGGACGAGCTCCGCGTCGGGCAGCAGCGCCACGATCGCCTCCGAGTGCCGGTACGGGATCAGCCGGTCGGCGTCGCCGCCGACGACGAGCGCATCGACGTGGCACAGCCCCTCCACCGCGGCGTACCGGTCGTGCGCGCCGAGGGTGTCGAGGAAGCTGGTCATGACCTCCACCGACGTGCCGCTGATCATCCTGTCCACGAGGTCGACGAGCGCCGGGCTCACCGCGCGGTCGCCGAAGGCGTAGCCGCGGGTGAGGGTCCAGATCAGGTCGTTGCCCAGGCGGCGGCCGGTCTCCACCGCGCCGGGCTGCCACTCGGCCATCCGGCCGGCGAGCTGCATGAGCGGGTTGCGTCGTGACAGCAGCGGGCGCGGGAGCCCCGAACGGCCCACCTCTCCCGCCGAGGTGTTCACCAGCGCGACGCCCGCCACGCGGTCGGCGAACAGCTCGGGGTGGTGCTCGGCGAGTCCCATGATCGTCATGCCGCCCATCGAGTGCCCGACGAGCACGAGCGGGCCTGTCGGCGCCATCGCCCGGATGACGGCGTCCAGGTCCCGGGCGAGCTGCTCGATCGTGCACGCGCGGCGGGCGGAGCGTCCCGAGCGGCCGTGGCTGCGCTGGTCGTAGAGCACGACGCGGACCCGCGGAACGGTCGAGCACGGAAGGTCGCGACGCTGGAAATGCCAGCACCGCCGGTCGAGCGTGTAGCCGTGCACGAGCACGACGGTGAGCTCAGGTGCACCGCCGTCGGCGGGGTCGATCTCCTCGGCGGAGAGCGGCACGCCGTCGTCGGCGGTGACCGTGGACTCCCGGTCCGGCCGCAGCTCCCCGAGCTCGGCACCCTCGGCCGCCGCCTCGCGGCGCTGCTTGGCGACCCGGCTGTGCTGCGCCGCCGTGACCACCGCCGCGGTCGTCGCGGCTGTGCCCAGCGCGCCGCCGACCAGTCCCGCGATCTTCCACAGCGGCCTCACCGGGCGGCCGCCAGCGGCCGGCGGCCCAGCACGGTGCGGGTCAGGCGCGGCCGCACCATCCCCGCCACGACCTCGTAGTGGATCGTGCCGAGCATCTGGGCCCACTGCGCCGCGGTCGGCTCGCCGCGGTCGCCGGGGCCGAAGAACACCACCTCGTCGCCCTCGGCCACCGCACCGGGACCGCTGTTGGAACCACAGTCGACCATCACCTGATCCATGCTCACCCGCCCGACGACGGGGCGCTGCCGTCCGGCGAGCCACACCTGCAGCCGCCCGGTGAGCACCCGCGGGATCCCGTCCGCGTACCCGGCGGGCACCAGCGCGAGGATGGTCTCCCGGTCGGTCGTCCACTCGTGGCCGTAGGAGACGCCCTCGCCGGGTGGCACCCGCTTGAGTAGCGCCACCTGCGACCGCAATGTCATCGCGGGCCGCAGGCCGTACCCCTCGCCGTCGACCGGGGACAGGCCGTAGACGGCGATCCCTGGCCGCACGATGTCGAAGTGCAGATCCGGGCGGGTGAGCGTCGCGGCGGAGTTCGCCAGATGACGCAGCGGCCGCAACCCGGCCGCGAGGGCGATGTCGTAGGCGCGCGCGAACCGCTCCAGCTGGCGCTCGATGACGGGGTGGCCCGGGTCGTCGGCGTGCGCCAGGTGCGACCACACGGCCGCCACCTCGACGCCGTGCGCGGCCGCCGCGGAACGCACCAGCGCCTCCCACTCGGCGGGCATCGCGCCGCCGCGGGACAGCCCGGTGTCGATCTTCAGATGCACCCGCACGGTCCGGCCGGTCGCCACGGCAGCGGCGGAGGCGGCAGCGAGCTGGGAACGGGAGTAGATGCCGACGTCGACGCCGGCGGCCACGGCGGGGGCGAGGTCCTCGGTCGGCGCGTGCAGCCAGGCGAGCACCGGCGCGTCGATGCCGCCGTCGCGCAGCTGGAGGGACTCGGCGACGCTGCAGACACCCAGCCAGCTCGCCCCCGACTGCAGCGCCGCCGTCGCGACGTCGACCGCGCCGTGGCCGTACCCGTCGGCCTTCACCACCACCATCGTGGCCGCCCCGGACGCGGCGGCGCTGCCGGACAGGATCGCGACGTTGTGGCGCACGGCGTCGAGGTCGACGACCACCTCGGCGCGCGGGGTGGGTGGGCTCATCCCCGCCATCCTCGCACCGCCCGCATCGCCCGGATCGCGTCCGGCAGCGCGCCCTGCAACACCGACGACGGCGCAGGCGCCCCGGTTGCGGTACCCGCCCTGGCGGCAAGGTCGGCGGCCAGCTCGTGCGCGTGCACGGCCGTGG
>JALYQB010000522.1 GCA_030856045.1 Actinomycetota bacterium | reverse complement strand
GGCGTCGTCGTGGTCTGCACCGACGGACTGTGGAACTACCTCGACAACGTCGACGAGCTCGCGGCGGCGCTTCCGGCGGAGGCACTCGAAGCGCCGTTGCACGCGGCGCGTCAGCTCGTCGAGGTCGCGCTGCACCGTGGCGGTCGCGACAACATCACGGTCGCCGTACTTCCGTTCGAGACCCAGCCGCTCGACACCCAGCCAGGAGGAGCCTCGTGACCAGCACACCCGAGTTCCGAGGTGCGGTGCATCAGAACCTCTACCTGGCCGAGGGCTGCCAGGAGGTGCACGCTGTGATCACCGTCGATGCCGAAACAGACCCGGGGAACGACTCAGTGCCGAACAGCTCCGGGCCTGCGGCGGCCGAGGTCCTGATCCTGGATTGCTCGGGCTCGATGGGTCACCCGCCCGAGAAGATCGTGAAGGCGAAGGAGGCCGCAGCCGTCGCGATCGACGAGCTGCGCGACGGGGTGCCATTCGCGTTGATCGCCGGATCGTCCGGTGCCCGGATGCTCTGGCCCGCCGAACCGAAACTGGTGCCCGCCGACGCGAAGACCCGCGCCGAAGCGAGAACGGCGCTGCGCAGACTCGGCACCGACGGCGGCACCACCATCGGAGGGTGGCTGCGGTTGGCAGGCCGACTGCTCGGCGAGCACCGGGAGAGGATCCGGCACGCAGTCCTGCTGACCGATGGCCGCAACGAGCACGAGTCATCCGAGGACCTGGCAGCCGCCGCGGCGGACTGTGCGGGGCTGTTCACCTGCGACTGCCGAGGAGTGGGTACCGACTGGTCGGTGGCAGAACTCCGGACGATCGCGTCGGCCCTGCTGGGCACGGTGGATCTGGTGGTCGAGCCCGCCGGTCTCGCGGAGGACTTCCGGGCGATGATGGCCACCTCGATGCGCAAAGCGGTCGGCGAGGTCGGGCTGCGGCTGTGGACGCCCGTCGGCGCCGCCGTCAGGTTCGTCAAGCAGGCCGCGCCGACGCTCGAGGATCTCACCGCCCGCCGGGTCGACTCAGGCCCGCAGACCGGTGACTATCCGACCGGATCATGGGGGACCGAGAGCCGCGACTTCCACGTCTGTATCGAGGTCGAACCCGGCGGCGTCGGGGAGGAGAAGCTGGCTTGCCGAGTGACATTCGTGCACCCCGGCACCGACGGCACCCGGCAACCGCTGGGGCAGACGTTCACGCACATCGAGCCGGATGGCAGTAGGAACGCCTTCTCCAGCGCGCGGGTCCGTGCGATCTGGACCGACGACCTGGCGCAGGTCACCGCGCTCGACGGGAAGGTCGCGGCAGTCACCGGCAGGACCGAGCTGGCCAAGGCGGTCCAGGACGGCCTGGAGGCACACCGACGCGGCGACGCCGACCACGCAGTCGACCGCCTCGGGCGAGCCCGCGAGCTCGCCGAGCAGTGCCGGGACGACAACATGCTCGGCCAGCTCGACCAGATCTACGATCCGGACACCGGCACCATCCGGCTGCACAAGATCAGCGCCCGGGAAGGGATGGAACTCGACATCGAGTCGACGAAGACGACGCCGCTGCGCCGCGGCTAGGAGTGTCCCCACATGCCGACCTACCCCGAGTCCTGCCCATGCTGCGGTGAGCCCCGGTTCGGGTCGTTCTGCGGGCAGTGTGGCTACGCTTACCCCACGGGCCGGTCACCCATCTGGTGCGCTGTCATCGCCCCGGACCAGGATTACTTCGAGACCGCCGGTGAGGCCGCGCAGGGGTTCACGTTCCCGGCCTCGAGCCCCGCGCGGCGGGTCACGCTGACCGGTTCTTCGGTGCGCATCGGCAGGCACAGCCGCTCGCGGGCGATCACACCGGAGATCGACCTGGCCGTCCCGCCTGCTGATCCCTGCGTGTCCCGCGAGCACGCCCGGCTGCTCGCCCAGCCCGACGGCTCATGGGCGGTGGTCGACGACGGCTCCGAGAACGGGACGTATCTCAATGGTGGCGCCAGGCCGATCCCGATCGAACAACCGATTCCGCTGGCTGACGGTGACCGGGTGCACCTGGGCGTCTGGACCACGATCACGCTGTGCCGGAGGTCGTAGCGCCCAGACCCTGCGCACAGTCGCCCTCCATGCTCACGACTGCCCGCGGCGACGCAGCTCACACCGGACGCCGGGGTTGTGGACCAACGACGAGCGCCTCGCCACTGCCGCCGCACGTCTGGGGCTGGTTTGCAGCGCCAACGTGGAGTCAGAGCATCGCTGATGCCTCCTGATGTATAGTGATGGTGTGCATCGGACTCAGATCTACCTCGATGACCACGAAGTAGCCCTGCTGAGCCAGGAGTCGGCGCGCACGGGCGCGTCCCGCTCGGAGCTGATTCGTCGCGCAGTACGCACCCAGTACGGAGTCGACACCCCGGAGGGTCGTCTTGCCGCGCTGCGTGCCTCGGCCGGCACCTGGAGCGATCGGTTCGGCACCGGTGCCGATTACGTCGACGAGCTGCGTAGTGACCTCGGCCAGCGGTTGGACCAGGTCGGTCTTCATTGAGGTTGCTCGACACCTCGGTGGCCGTGGACCACCTGCGCGGCTACGGCCCGGCGACGTTACTGCTCGAAGATCTTGTCCGCTCCCACGAATCGGTCGTCGCCAGCGAGCTCACCCGCTTCGAACTCCTGGCGGGCGCCCGTCCCGGCGAGCACGATGACCTTGAGAACTTCTTTTCGGTGGTCGACTGGATCCCGGTGACCGAAGACGTCGCACGCCGTGCCGGTGAGTATGCACGCATCTACCGGCGCAGCCACTCGGGGATCGGGGTCGTCGATTATCTGCTTGCGGGCACCGTAGCCGCGGTGGGCGCGGATTTGGTGACGATCAACGTCCGGCACTTCCCCATGTTCGACGAACTCCGCCCGCCTTATGAGTACGGGCCGCCAGAACAACGTCGTACCGGGCGTGGCCACTGAGGGAGGTATGGCCGGTCGACGACGACGCCACTACGGCGAGTAGGTAGCCCGGCAACTCGGCCGCCGGGCGCGATCACACGTCGAGGAAGCGGACGTCCTTGGCGTTGCGGGTGATGAACGAGCGGCGGGACTCGACGTCCTCGCCCATCAGCACGCTGAACAGCTCGTCCGCCGTCGCGGCGTCGTCCAGCGTGACCTGGAGCAGCACCCGGTTCGCCGGGTCCATCGTGGTCTCCCACAGCTCCTTCGCACTCATCTCGCCGAGACCCTTGTACCGCTGGATCGCGTCGTCCTTCGGCAGCTTGCGCCCCGCCGCGATACCGGCTTCGATCAACCCGTCGCGTTCACGGTCCGAGTAGGCGTACTCGGCGTCGCCGCGCGGCCACTTGATCTTGTAGAGCGGCGGCTGCGCGAGGAAGACGTGGCCGTGCTCGACCAGCGGGCGCATGAACCGGAACAGCAGCGTCAGCAGCAGCGTCCGGATGTGCTGACCGTCCACATCGGCGTCCGCCATCAGCACCACCTTGTGGTAGCGCAGCTTCGACACGTCGAACTCGTCGTGGATTCCGGTGCCCAGCGCGGTGATGATCGCCTGCACCTCGGTGTTCTTCAGTACCCGGTCCAGCCGCGCCTTCTCCACGTTGATGATCTTTCCGCGGATCGGGAGGATCGCCTGGTAGAGCGAGTCACGGCCGGACTTCGCGCTGCCGCCCGCGGAGTCACCCTCCACGACGAACACCTCGCTGCGGACCGGATCCGTGGACCGGCAGTCCGAGAGCTTGCCCGGCAGGCCACCGAGGTCGCCCGCGGACTTGCGGCGGACCAGCTCACGCGCGCGCCGGGCCGCCAGCCGCGCCTGCGACGAGGACACCGCCTTGTTGATGATGACCTTGGCCTCGGCCGGGTTGCGCTCCAACCAGTCGGCCAGCCACTCGTTGCAGGCCCGCTGCACGAACGACTTCGCCTCGGTGTTGCCGAGTTTGGTCTTGGTCTGCCCCTCGAACTGCGGCTCGGCGAGCTTGATGGAGACGATCGCGGCGAGGCCCTCGCGCACGTCGTCGCCGGTGAGGGCGGCGTCCTTCTCCTTGAGCAGCTTCTTCTCGCGCGCGTACCGGTTGACCACCGTGGTCAGCGCCGAGCGGAAACCCTCCTCATGGGTGCCGCCCTCGTGAGTGTTGATCGTGTTCGCGAACGTGTAGACGGACTCGGTGTAGCCCGAGTTCCACTGCATCGCGATCTCGACCTCGTGGCCGTCGCCCTTGGTCTCGAACCCGATCACCTTGCGGTGGATGGGGTCCTTGGAGTTGTTGAGGTGCTTGACGAAGTCCTCAAGCCCGCCGGGGTAGTGGAAGGTGCGGTCCTTGACGGCGGCGACGTGGCCTTCGGCGTCCTCCGCCTCATCCGCCTCGCGGACCCGCTCGTCGCGCATGACGATCGTGAGGCCCTTGTTGAGGAATGCCATCTCCTGCAGCCGCCGCGCGATGATCTCGGCATTGTAGGTGGTGGTCTCGAAGATGTCCGGGTCGGCCCAGTAGGTGACGCGGGTGCCGGTCTTGCGGGTCGGCTCGCCCTTCTGCAGCGGGTGAACGGGCACGGAACGGCTGTAGCGCTGCCGCCACACGAACCCGTCGCGGTGGATCTCGACCTCCAACACGAGCGCGAGCGCGTTCACGACGGACACGCCCACGCCGTGCAGGCCGCCGGAGACCGCGTAGGACTTGCCGTCGAACTTCCCGCCGGCGTGCAGCGTGGTGAGCACGACCTCGACGGCCGGGCGCTTCTCCACCGGGTGAAGGTCGACGGGGATGCCGCGGCCGTCGTCGGTCACCTGCACGCCGCCGTCGGCGAGCAGCGTCACCTCGACCCGCGTGGCGTGCCCGTCCATCGCCTCGTCGACGGAGTTGTCCACGACCTCCTGGACGAGGTGATGCAGGCCCCGCTCACCGGTCGACCCGATGTACATCCCGGGGCGCTTGCGGACGGCGTCGAGCCCTTCGAGCACGGTGATGGACGAGGCGCTGTAGTCGTTCTTCTTGGCAGCCACGGGTGGCGCGGTCTCCTCGGTGTGAACGTCCCGACCGCGGACCGAGCTCGGACGGTCGGGTGCGACGTCCCGGTCGCGCGGCGACGATCACCCGCGCAGTTCCCGAGACCTCCCTGCGAGTCTACTGGTAGCACCTGACAGAACGGGGGCTAGGACACCCCTGATCTGCTCACAGAGCTCCGCACCCGACCGCTGTCGAGTCCCCCCGCCCGAGCCCCACTCCCCCCGCACGACCGGACGTTCAGCGACACCGCTCGGAACAGCGACAAGCATCCATGTCGCGGCCAGGAGGAGGGTCACAACAGCGACAAGCATCCATGTCGCGGTCAGCCGTAGGTGTCGCGGGGGCCGCGGCCGGGGACTGTGCGGTTGCCGTGGCGCCATGTCGGTGCTGCGGGGCCCTGTACGCGTAGCCGTGTCACCACGCCGCGGCCGACGCCGGCGGTGATCCGCCCGAGTAGCCGGCGCTGCAGCAGCCGCAGTTGGGTGGCCCACGCCGTCGAGGTCGCCTGCACGGTCAACTCGCCGTCCCGCAGCGTCACCGGGGTGGCGTGCTCGGCGATCTCCTCGCCGACCAGCTGCGCCCAGCGGCCGAACACCACCCCGCCCGCCACGCGGTCGCCCCACCCCCGCTCGGTGACGAGGCGGGCGGCGAGCCTGCCGAACGCCTGGGGATCGCGGTCGTCGCTGCCCGGACCCGACCAGCCTCGACGGCGC
>JALYQB010000519.1 GCA_030856045.1 Actinomycetota bacterium | reverse complement strand
CAGCCGGCCAGGACGACGACCCGGTCGCCGTGCTGGGCCGCGCCGACGCCGCGATGTACCGCGCGAAGCGGCTCGGCGGCGACCGGGTGGAGCTCGGGGCCGACCCCGGCGGGAGCGCCACCACCATGCCGTCTCCACGGTGAGGAGTGCGTCGGTGGGTCCCCGGTGAGCCCCGTAGGATCGCGGCCCGTCAGCCCACACCGATTCGAGAGGGGTGCGCGCGGATGCACCCAGACGGGCGCGCCGCTGCGGTGGTCGTCCTCGCCGCGGGCGAGGGCACCAGGATGCGCTCGGCCACGCCGAAGGTGCTGCACACCGTGGCGGGGCGCCCGCTCGTCGAGCACGCGGTGCGGGCCGCGGCGGGGCTCGACCCGCAGCACCTCGCGGTGGTGGTGGGGTACAGCAAGGACACCGTCACCGCGCACCTGGAGGTGGTGGCCGCGGCGCTCGGCCGCACGGTTGATGCGCCGGTGCAGTCAGAGCAGCGGGGCACCGGGCACGCGGTCTCCTGCGCGCTGGCCGTGCTGCCTGCCGAGCTCACCGGCACGGTCGTCGTGACCTGCGGTGACGTGCCGCTGCTGGACACCGCGACGCTGGCGGACCTCGTGGCGGCACATCACCGGGCGCGCCACGGGGTGACCGTGCTCTCCGCGCGGCTCGTGGACCCGGCGGGTTACGGCCGGATTCTGCGCGACCCCGATGGCGAGGTGACCGCCATCGTCGAGCACCGCGACGCCACCGGGCAGCAGCAGGCGATCACCGAGATCAACGCCGGGGTCTACGCCTTCGATGCCACGGTCCTGCGTGCTGCGCTCGGCCGGCTCGGCACCGGGAACAGCCAGGGCGAGCTGTACCTCACCGACGTCCTCGGCCTCGCGAGGGCGGCCGGCCGGCCGGTCGGCGCGCACCGCTGCGCGGATCCCTGGCTCGTCGAGGGCGTCAACGACCGGGTGCAGCTCGCACGGCTGGGCACCGAGTACAACCGGCGCCTGCTGGAGCACTGGATGCGCGCGGGCGTCACCGTCGTCGACCCCGCGTCGGTGTGGCTGGACGTCGACGTCGAGCTCGCGCCGGACGTCGTGCTTCACCCCGGCGTACAGCTGCTCGCCGGCACGCGGGTGGAGACGGGAGCGGTGATCGGACCGGACTCGACGCTCACCGCGTGCACCGTCGGACCGGGCGCCGCCGTGGTGCGCACCCACGCCGTCCAGGCGGCGATCGGCGAGCGCGCCTCGGTCGGACCCTTCGCGTACCTGCGCCCGGGCTCCGCGCTCGGCACGGCGTCGAAGGTCGGCGCGTTCGTCGAGACGAAGAACACCACGCTCGGCGCCGGGGCGAAGGTGCCGCACCTGTCCTACGTCGGGGATGGCACGATCGGTGAGGGCAGCAACATCGGCGCGGCGACCGTCTTCGTCAACTACGACGGGGTCGCGAAGCACCGCACCACCATCGGCGCGCACGCCCGCACCGGTGCGGACAACATGTTCGTGGCACCGGTCACCGTGGGGGACGGGGCTTACACGGCTGCGGGTTCGGTGATCACGGACGACGTGCCGCCCGGGGCGATCGCCGTCGCCCGCGGGCGGCAGCGCAACGTGGAGGGCTGGGTCGCCCGCAAGCGACCCGGCACGCCCGCGGCCGAGGCAGCGGCCAGCGCACAGCAGGACGACCCGACGGACCAGGAGCGAGCATGAGCCTCTCGACCATGTCGGCCACCCCCAAGAAGAACCTCATGCTCTTCTCCGGGCGCCACCACCCGGAGCTCGCCGAGCAGGTGGCCAAGCACCTGGACGTCTCGGTGACCCCGCAGTCCGCCTACTCCTTCGCCAACGGCGAGATCTTCGTCCGGTTCGAGGAGTCGGTCCGCGGCTGCGACGCCTTCGTCCTGCAGAGCCACGCTGCGCCGATCAACGACGCGATCATGGAACAGCTCATCATGGTCGACGCCCTCAAGCGCGCCTCCGCCAAGCGCATCACCGTGGTCATGCCGTTCTGGGGGTACGGCCGCCAGGACAAGAAGCACCGCGGCCGCGAACCGATCTCGGCGCGGCTGATCGCGGACATGTTCAAGACCGCGGGCGCAGACCGGATCATGACCGTGGACCTGCACACCTCGCAGATCCAGGGGTTCTTCGACGGCCCGGTGGACCACCTGTTCGCCTTGCCCGTCCTCGTGGAGCACATCAAGACGGCCTACGCGGGTGAGGACATCGCGGTGGTCTCCCCCGACTCGGGGCGCGTGCGGCTCGCCGAGCGTTGGGCGGAGACCCTCGGCGGCACACCGCTGGCGTTCATCCACAAGACCCGCGACCCCCGCCGGCCCAACGAGGCCGTCGCGAACCGCGTGGTCGGTGAGATCGAGGGCAGGCTGTGCGTGGTGATCGACGACATGATCGACACCGGTGGCACGGCGGCGAAGGCGGTGCAAGCGCTGCTGTCGCAGGGCGCCTCCGACGTGGTCGTGGCCGCGACCCACGGGGTGCTCTCGGGCCCGGCCACCGACCGGCTCTCCACCTGCGGCGCCCGCGAGGTGGTGTTCACCGACACACTGCCGATCCCGGACGAGAAGCGCTTCCCCACCATGACGGT
>JALYQB010000513.1 GCA_030856045.1 Actinomycetota bacterium | reverse complement strand
GGCACGGCCACCCCGGCGGAGAACGGCTGCACCCGGTGCTCGAGGCGCACGCCGGGGGCCTCGGCCTCGCCCTCGTCAGCCCGCACCCGCGTCAGCAGCCCCAGCGCGACGCCGGCGACGGTGGCGTGGATGCCCGCCTCGTGCACCGCGTACCAGGTGAGCAGGGCGAGCGGCACGTACAGCCACGACGAGCGCACGCGGCGCCGCTGCAGCCACGCGTACCCGGCGCACAGCACGACCGCGGCCCCGAACGCGAGGAGCTGGAACCCGCTGGTGAACAGCACGGCGATCACCAGGATCGCGCCGAGGTCGTCGACCACGGCGAGGCTCAGCAGGAACACCCGGGCGCCGGTCGGCAGCGCAGAGCCGGTGAGAGCGAGCACGGCGAGGGCGAACGCGATGTCGGTGGCGACGGGGATGGCCCACGCCTGCCCCGCTCCCGGCGCACCCGCGCTGACGGCAAGGGCGAGCAGCGCCGGCACGATCATCCCGCCGAGCGCGGCGATCACCGGCAGCGTGGCGGACTTGCGGTCCGCGAGCTCGCCGACCACCAGCTCGCGCTTCAGCTCCAGGCCCGCGACGAAGAAGAACACCGCCAGCAGGCCGTCCTTGGCCCACGTTCCGACGGTCAGGTCGAGACCGATCGCGGCAGGCCCGAGGCGGTACTCGCGCAGCGCGGTGTAGCTGTCCCCGACCGGCGAGTTGGCCCAGATCAGCGCCACCGCGGTGGCGACGAGCAGCAGCGTGCCGCCGACGGTCTCGATGCGCAGGAAGCGGGCGAACTCCGCGACGCGCTCGACCGGCGCGGACCGGCGGGGGGTGCCACACGCGCGGTCGACGCTCTGGGAGAACCAGCTCATGGGCGGCGGCTCCGGATTGGTCGGGGACGTGGCAGGTCACACTGCCGACCAGACTTCCCGGCGCACCGGGACGCAACCCTACCAGCGCACGGCGTCACTCGCCGGTCGCGCGCCGCAGCCGCTTGACCTCCCCGCGCTGTTTCTTCTCGGTCAACCGCCGCTGCATGGCGCCGCGGGACGGCCGGGTCGCGCGGCGCGGCGGCGGGTCCGGCTGGAGCGCTTCACGCAGGAGGGCGGCCACTCGGGCGCGCGCCGCGTCGCGGTTGCGCCGTTGCGCCCGGTGTTCCGACGCCGCGACCGTCAGCACCCCGTCGACGAGCCGGTGCGCGAGGCGCTCGGTGATGCGGGCACGCTGGGCGTCGGACAGCGTCGGGCTCGCGGCGACGTCGAACGACAGCTCGACCCGCGAGTCGGTGGTGTTGACGCCCTGGCCCCCCGGCCCGCTGGACCGGGAGAACCGCCAGCGAAGCTCGACGTCCGGCAAAGCGAGCACACCGCGCACATGCAATGCCACCGACCCAGCATGCAGGAAGCCCGACCGCGACAAGCATCCATGTCGCTGCCAATTGGGCCGCTGAGACCGCGATAAGCATCCATGTCGCGGGTCCTGGTCAGTCTTCGGCGTCCTGCATGCCCGTCGTGATCATGTCCATTACGGAGGAGTCGGCGAGCGTGCTGACGTCGCCGACCTCGCGGTTCTCCGCCACGTCCTTGAGCAGCCTGCGCATGATCTTGCCGGAGCGGGTCTTGGGCAGCTCGTCCACGACCATGATCTGCCGCGGCTTGGCGATCGCACCGATCTGCTTCGCGACGTGGTCGCGCAGCGCCTTGATCGCCTCGTCGCCCTTCGCCTCGTCCTGGGCGACGCTGCCCCGCAGGATCACGAAGGCGACGATGCCCTGCCCGGTGGTCTCGTCCGAGGCCCCGACCACCGCGGCTTCGGCGACCGTCGCGTGGCTGACCAGCGCGGACTCCACCTCGGTCGTGGAGATCCGGTGCCCGGAGATGTTCATGACGTCGTCCACCCGGCCGAGCAGCCAGATCGCGCCGTCGTCGTCGTACTTCGCGCCGTCACCCGCAAAGTAGTATCCCTGGTCGGCGAAGCGCGACCAGTACGTCTTCCGGTACCGCTCGTCGTCGCCCCAGATGCCGCGCAGCATCGCAGGCCACGGCCTGTCGAGCACGAGGTAGCCGCCGCCGCCGTTGCCGACGGACTCGCCCTGCTCGTCGACGACCAGGGCGCCGATGCCGGGCAGCGCCTTCATCGCCGAGCCGGGCTTGGTGGCGGTGACGCCGGGCAGCGGGGCGATCATGATCGCCCCGGTCTCGGTCTGCCACCAGGTGTCGACGATCGGGGCGCTGCCGCCGCCGATGTTCTCCCGGTACCACATCCAGGCTTCGGGGTTGATCGGCTCGCCGACGGTGCCGAGCACCCGGAGCGACGACAGGTCGTAACGCTGCGGGATCTCCTTGCCCCACTTCATGAACGTGCGGATGAGCGTGGGGGCGGTGTAGTAGATCGAGACCCGGTACTTGTCGACGATCTCCCAGTGCCTGCCCTCGTGCGGGGTGTTGGGCGTGCCCTCGTACATCACCGACGTCGCCCGGTTCACCAGCGGCCCGTAGACGATGTAGGTGTGTCCGGTGACCCAGCCGATGTCGGCGGTGCACCAGTAGACGTCCTGGCCCGGCTTGTGGTCGAAGACGACGTGATGGGTGTACGCCGCCTGGGTGAGATACCCGCCGGAGGTGTGCAGGATGCCCTTCGGCTTCCCGGTGGTGCCCGAGGTGTAGAGGATGTAGAGCGGGTGCTCGGCGTCGAACGCCTCGGGCGTGTGCTCCTCGCGCTGCCCGTCGACCAGCTCGTGCCACCACAGGTCGCGGCCCTCGGTCCACTCGACGTCGATGTCGGTGCGCTTGACGACGAGGACGTGCTGCACGGTCTTCGAGTCGGCGACGGCTTCGTCGGCATTCGCCTTCATCGGGGCAGGCTTGCCGCGGCGGTACTGGCCGTCGGCGGTGATGACCAGCTTGGCCTCGGCGTCCTGGACCCGGGAACGCAGTGCCTCGGGGGAGAAGCCGCCGAACACGACGCTGTGGGGCATGCCGAGCCGGGCGCACGCCAGCATGGCGAAGACGGCCTCGGGGATCATCGGCAGCTGGATGGCGACCCGGTCGCCGGTCTGCAGCCCGAG
>JALYQB010000504.1 GCA_030856045.1 Actinomycetota bacterium | reverse complement strand
TGCGTGGCTGTTCACCGGTCCGCCGGGCAGCGGCCGCTCGGTCGCGGCCAGGGCGTTCGCGGCCGCGCTGCAGTGCACGGACCCGGAACCGGGCTGCGGGCAGTGCCCCGGCTGCCGCACGGTCCTCGCCGGGACCAACCCCGACGTGCACGAGATGGTCCCGGAGGGGCTGTCGATCGGGGCGCAGGCCACCCGGGCGCTCGTCGCGCAGGCGGCGCGGCGCCCGTCCGGCGGTCGCTGGCAGGTGATGCTCATCGAGGACGCGGACCGGCTCACGGAATCCGCAGGCAACGCGCTGCTGAAGGTCGTCGAGGAACCGCCGCCGCGCACGGTGCTCCTGCTGTGCGCGCCGTCCGACCATCCGGAGGACATCTCGGTCACGCTGCGGTCGCGCTGCCGCCGGGTGTCGCTGCGGACGCCGCCGACCGACGCGATCGCGGGCGTGCTGGAGCGGCGCGACGACCTCGACACCGTGACCGCGCAGTGGGCGGCGTCGATCTGCGGCGGGCACGTGGGGCGGGCGCGCAGGCTCGCGACGGACCCGGAGGCCAGGGCGCGCCGCGAGGCCGTGCTGCGGATCCCGATGGCACTGCACTCCGTGGCTGACGTGTTCACACTGTCCGACGAGCTCGTCGCCGCAGCGGAGAAGGAGGCCGGCGGGCTGACCACCGCCCGCGACGCCGCCGAGACCGAGGAGCTGGAGACGGCGCTGGGCGCAGGCGGCACCGGCCGCGGCGCCGCGGCAGCGACCCGCGGCACCAAGGGCGCGATCCGGGAGCTGGAGCGCAGGCAGAAGTCGCGCGCCACCCGCACCCAGCGCGATGCCCTCGACCGCGCGCTGGTGGATCTCGCGGGCTTCTACCGCGACGCGCTGGCCACCGCCTGGGGCGCCCCGGTCCCGCTCACCCACCCGGACCGCAACGCCGACGCGGTCACCGCCGCGGCGCAGTGGAGCACCGAGTCGGTGCTACGCAGGCTCGCAGCGGTGCTCGCGTGCCGGGAGGCGCTCGAGCTGAACGTCAAGCCGCGCATCGCGGTGGAGGCGATGGTCAGCG
Source organism: Actinomycetota bacterium (assembly GCA_030856045.1). GTDB lineage: Bacteria > Actinomycetota > Actinomycetes > Mycobacteriales > Pseudonocardiaceae > JALYQB01. Next base: position 983 of record JALYQB010000504.1, on the reverse strand, counting down.
CCCTGCAGCGTGGGTGACGGTGCCGCTCCCGGCCGCCGCGTGGGCGGCCGACTGCGATGCGCTCTCGCCCCGCCCGTATCCGGGTCATGATCACCGTTTGGCGACTGTATGCACCGTGCCGCGGTGCATACGGTCGCCAAACGGTGATCATGCCTGCGGTGGAAGGCATCCGATCGCTGCTGCCCTCCCCGGAAGGAGGGACTCCGCAGCGAGCCCTCCAGCGCGGACTCACGGTGCCGCGTCCGGTGCCTGACGCGAGGACCGGGCAACGTCGGCGTACAGGCGGGCATGCTGACTGGCTGGTCACGCCCCGGCGCCACCCGCGCTCGACCATGATTGCCGTTTCGGTGCAGCTAGCGACAGTTCGTGTCGCTGGGTGCACCAGAACAGCGATCATGGTGCGGGCCGCGGCCGTCGACCGCCTGACGACGCACCCTCCGCGGACCGGCGACCGCCACCGTTACACTGGTCGTCGCCGAACGGCAGCACGCCGCCTTAGCTCAGTCGGCCAGAGCGGCTCACTCGTAATGAGCAGGTCCGGGGTTCGATTCCCCGAGGCGGCTCGCAGGTCAGCCCCCGTCCACGTCGATCTGGACGGGGGCTGACCCCGGGTTCTGCGTGACTGACTACTGCCCCGTCCCTCCGTCCTGCTCTTGCGCTCGGGGTCAGAGACGGCTGCAACGTGCGGGGGGCTATCATATGCCGCCGAACTAAGGCCCAAACTGAGACCTGACCCCCAGACTCGGTGACCCGATGGCGCAGCGCCCGGCGGATGAGAGCACCGGAGCGCCGTTGATCTTGGGCTGTGGTCAGCGGCAGCCCCCGGCGATCACCGGGCGCCGCTCCGGAGCCGCCAGCCGTTGGTGGCTGCTGGACGGACGCTGGAGGGCTTGTAGTCGAGATCAGCGGCCTCGCCATCCCGGGAGACCTGCCCGCCCGGCGAGGGCTGATCCTTGCGTCATCCCCGACCGCTTGCCTTATAG
>JALYQB010000500.1 GCA_030856045.1 Actinomycetota bacterium | reverse complement strand
ACCGGGTCCGCGAGCACTACGCCGCCCGCCTCCGGGTGGCCTACACCGACCATCTCCGCCGTTGCCTCACCCTGTACCGATCGGCGTTCTCCGGTGCGCCGTGGCAGGACGAGCTCGACGCCACCGCGCTCGCGCTGAGAACCACAGCGGCCCACACCCCCCGGATGGACTTCATGCTGACCGGGCTCCGACTCGAACCACGACGTCCGGTTACGCGCGTGCAACCCCGCCAGCCCCGTTGACCTCGGTCCGCGTGCCCGGCGAGACGTGGAAGAAGGGCAACCCGATCGGGCCGGGTGAAGTGCAGCGTGGTTCGCGGGTTGCGGGCCGGCCACGCCTTGACCGCGGAGTGCCTGTAGGTAGCGTAGTTGTCCACCACCGGGTGCAGCTTGACCGAGGATCAAGCAGGTCTTGGCGACCTGCTTGAAGAACCGCAGGACTCCTGGTGGCGGTGCTGCGGCAGGCAGACCTGTTCGACCCGGCCGGTGGCCCTTCAAGTGGTCTTGTCAGTCGAACACCTGACAGATAATCCCTCCATTCGGTCCTACCCTTAGTTCGAGCCGACCACCCCTTGCGTCGGCCCACAGACAACACGGATGCTGTTCCGGCGGAAGGCAGACAAGTGGCGACCTGGGGCGAATTAGTCAACTATGTCAAGGTGAACTACCACGTCGCTGACCAGACGGACCGCATGCTGCGGCTCCAGTTCCCGGTCGGCGATCGATCGCAGGTCGTGTTCGTCTGGCACGTCTGGATGGCGGACGGCGAGGACTGGATCCAGATAGAGTCACCAGTTGGAAAGCTGACCGATATCAATGTCCGGGCACTTCTTGAGCTCGTGGAAAAGGTAGTAGTGGGAGGGGCGGCTGCCCTCGAAGGATTTGCTGTCTTGCGACACGCCGTTCCCCTGGCTGACATGTGCGTCGCTGAGTTCAAAAGTCCGTTCATGTCTATTATTGCCCTTGCCGATCAGTTCGAGAATCAGCTGACCGGGATGGACCGCTATTAATAATCGAGCTGTAGGTCGTGATCATGCCGAGCTGGACTTGTTGGCGGTAGTAGCCCCGGCTGATGCGGTGACCGGCGCCCACTCGGAATCTGTTGAGGAAGGAACGCGTGAATGGAACTCTCGATCTTTATCGGGGGGTAGTGGCCTACATTTGTATCGGCAACTTCATCGCCAACCACTACTTTGCTCGACGGCATGGAGTTCGGGGAAGGCTCGGTTGGTATCGAAGTGTTTTCGATTTCGATGCCGGAACCATGGGGGCTGTCGCTGTCTCGGCGACATGGCCGATCTCGATGTTCCTCTCGTGGGTCCGTGATCCCGACCTATGTACCCACCAGCACCATGTGCTGGCTCGCCAGGAAGCGCAACACCGGTGGGAGCGGACCGAGGAGGCACTGCGCAGGGAGCGAGGAGGTCGTTGAGGTGGCGACTCCCCACGCGGATCGTGAGCGTACCGTCTGCTAGCTAATGTTGCATTAGTGAAGTAACTTTGCTTGCGGATGCGGTTCTGGAATCATGGTGTACTGTAGTTCGTTGACTGTGACCGTGGACGTCCGACCGCGCGACCGTGAGGTGCTCGCCGCATGAGCGTTTTGGCCATCGGTGCGGGCAGGGTCGGTGCAGCGGGCGCGAATTATGCTGCTGACCGCCGACGGACGGGGACAGGGGAGATCGTGCGTCGGGTCGGGGTCAGCAAGCCCACTGTGATCGCCTGGAAACGCAGCTGCGCCGCCGAGGACCGGGTGATCTGGATGACCGCCCGAATCCGGTCGGCCGGCGTCGGTGAACCCAATCGGGATTGTGCTGACGGCGCTGGAGCCGCCGCAGCGGCTCGGGGTGACGCACTGGCCCTCGCGGCTAATGTACTGGCCTGTGAGTTCGGCGTTTCGAACGTGACGGTGGCCAAGATGTGGAAGAACTGGGACCCTGCAACCGTGGCGGTCCCAACGACGATGCGGCGCTGACCGAACTCTTCACCCGCCTCCGTGTTGTTCTTGTCGACTTTCGTCAGTCTTGTCGACCCCACCAGTTGCGCCTACTGTACTACGACCGCAAACGCGCCCGCAAACGGCACTTGGGCGTACCCACGGTCGCGGACAGGTCGCCAAGACAGTCCGCGATCAGCAAGGATGTCCTGAACGGAATCAGCGGGTGGATACACGACTATGGGACGCGTTACCGCTCCGCCTGTAGCCGCTCCTGTCGCGCATCAACGCCTATTTGGTGAGCGGGATCCGCAGACGTACAAACGGCGGCGAAGCAAGCCCACGTCGCCTCGGTCCAGCGCGTCTGACGATGAGGATGACAAGAGCCGGATGAACCGAGAGGTCCACGTTTCGTGGCTACCGGGGTCTCCGTGGCTTACCCGCCCTGCCCAGAGTGCCGTGAAGGCTCGCAGGTCCAGGGTGGCGCGCGTGCCAGCGCGCAGTGACGCCGAAGGCGCATTGACCTGGGAGAAAACGGCCCGCAGGCTGCGCGGCACCCCCGGAGGCACCCAGGAACGACACAAGAGCCGAAATCCCCCCGGCCACCCGACCCCGGCCGTCCAGCCACCCGACCGACGAGATCAGTGCGGTGATCGTGTCGTGACAGGGAAAAGTGCCCTATCCCGACAATGAAACATTTATCGTCAATTCAGGCACGCGATACCTGATGGTATCTGACGGCTTGAACCTCCTTTCCCGTGTCGAACCGAACGGTCAACAAGCCGTGGTGAAACGCCACATGAGTGACCACGCCCTTGGTCCCTTTCGACGCCCCGGTGCCGAAATTCTCAACCGCGATTACTCGATCGCCTTCGTTGAAGTTCGCCATCTCGATTGTACCTTTCCAAGTCGGATCGAAGCTGGATTTGAATCGATGCCAACCTTTGGCCCTGGTGTACTGAGCGAGGTGCCGAGGTCATCGACTTCTGATCGCTCATCAACGTGAGCGCACCCCAGGCCATGGACCCGCAAGACCTGGACCTCCGCCGCGTCTGGTCACCCGACGAACTCGCCGTCGCGATATTGGTTGGGTCGGACACTGTCAAGTCATGGCCGCAGACGCAGGATACGAGGGAGCGGCGTCGATAGGTGTCAGGTGTTCAACCGACTTCCGCGATCTGCGCAGGGATCGACAGGGGCGTCAGGCGCCGAGCAGCTCGTTGCAGGTGCGGGGCGACATGCGCGACGTAAACCTCGGGGGCACGGTGGTGACGCTCGCGCCGAGGGCGGACATCGCGATCGAGCGCACTCCACTCGCCCGCCGCCCGGCCGTCGGTCAGCATTCCACCCCAGCACCGTCAGCGCCGGATGGTTGGGGTGGTTGTATCGTCGCCGAGCGCCCCGGCGTCAGCGCCATCGCCGGTGCGCTTACCCACCCAGCCGTCCCGCACCTCTGACGATCAGGAGGTGAAGGGTCACCGTGTGCCGTCGTGTATGGACAGGTTGACCAGGTGCAGGCGGCCCCGTCTCACAGCTCGTCCAGCTCGATCAACCCGTCCTGCAGGGCGCGGGCGACCAATGCGGCTTTGCTCGTCGCCGGCCGCCCCGCGTTCGCGTACTTGGCGCGCACCCGGCCGATGTAGGTCTCGACGGTCTTCACCGACAGATACAGCTGCTCCGCGACCAGACTTTTCGAGTCGCTCTCGAACCAGGCGATGAGCACGTCGCGCTCCCGGTCGCTGAGGACGGGCCGGCCGGGCGAGCGGTCCGCGGCCATCGCTCCGCTGAGCGCAGGCGCGGCGTAGGGCCGGTCCGCGGCGACCGCCCGCACCGCCGGGATCAGGTGCTCCTTGCCCTCGGCCTTCGTCAGGTAGGTGGCTGCCCCGAGCTCCAGGCACCGCAGCACGGTCTCCGCGTCGTCGTGCTGGGAGTACACGACTACCCGACGGCCGGAGTCCGTGAGCTGCTGGAGCTCCCGGAACGCGGGCGGCCCGGGGCGCAGCCGCAGATCGAACACCACCACGTCGGCGGAGCGGCCGGGTTCGGTACACGCCACGGCTAGGCGATCCCCGGTATCGACCACGCGGACCGGTGGGTCGGCGGCAGCGCACCAGGCCGCGACTCCGGACACGATCGCGGGATGGTCGTCGATGATCACGACACTGGTGCCGGGACCCTGGTCCATCGCGCCTCCACCCACACCCGACCCCCTTCCGCCAGCGTGGTGACGCGGACGTCACCGCGGTCACGGATGCCCCCCTCGACGTCACCTCGTTCGACCACGACGCTCACCGTGACTGTCTCCTCCGAGCCGCCGATCGTGACGCGCGCGGAACCGTCCGCCGAGAGAAGTGTCCCGGCGATCTCGTCCACGAGCATCTCCCGGACGTTCCGCGGCGGCTGCACCCACCGGCCACGCCTCGACAGGGACACGACGACGCCGCGGCGCTCGGCGACGTCGATCACGGCCGCGAGGGCGCTCCCGAGCGGGTCTGCGGTGTCGCCGGCCTCGGCGAAGAGCCGACGCATGCGGGCTGCTTCTACCGCGCATCGCTGCCGGACGCCGGGATCGGCCGGGCGCAACGAGCCGTCCGCCATCCCGGTGAGCAGCGGCACCACGCTGTCACGGAGCGCCTCGTAGCGGCCGTCGCGGTCGGCGTGCAGCTGGGCGGCCACGGCCTCGGCGGTCCGGATCTCCGACTGCCGCACCGCCGCCGCGGATGCCTCGGCCGCGACCCGGCGGAGTGCCCGGGCGGCCGCGCCTACTGCGAGCTGGAAGCCGCCGATCGCCACGAACGCCAGGAGCAGCCGAACGATCGTCGGCTGGTCCAGCCGGCCGGCGAGACTGATGTAGACCAGCGTGAGGACAGGGGGGCAGGCGACGAAGATCGCGAGCAGCCGAATGCTGCGGTCCGCGAAGAGCAGCACCCCGAGCCACCCGGCCGTCGCCAAGACCTGGTCGGCGGGCGTGACGAGCAGCGGGCCGGGCACGGCGGACAGGGCCGCCCCCGACACCGCGAGGATCATCGCGGCGACCGGCCAGCGCGCCGGTCCCCATGAGCGGCGCCGCAGCACCAGCAAGCCGTCCACCAGGGCGACCGCCAGGAGCACGACGAACCACGCCAGCACGAGCCAGGCCGGTCGGTAGGCATCGAGTGCAGCGAGCACGTTGGGCAGGGCCAGCCCGAGCAGGATCGTCGTGGCGATCACCCAGGAGGCCACCCGCACGCCGCGGAGCAGGTGGGCCGCCAGGAAGTCCGGGTCCGCCTCAGCCATCGAACTTCCGCCAATCTGGCCACTCCAGGTGCACGACGGTGCCCGAGGAGGGGGCCGAGTCGACTCGAGCGCAGCCGCCCGCGCCCTCCATCCGCTCATGCACCGACCACCGCAACCCACGGCACGTCATCGGGACCTCGGCGG
>JALYQB010000479.1 GCA_030856045.1 Actinomycetota bacterium | reverse complement strand
CCTGCGTGAGGCAGTGGCTCGTCGGCCAGCTCCTTGGGCGCCGTGGCCGAGATCGAATCGTGCTTTCGTATGCCGGAGCGAAGCTAGCACCGGTTGCTCCACGGCGTACAGTCGCTCGAAAGTGTGGGCGATATGACGGAGCGTATCTGTCTCAGCTGACTGACAGGTGGAGCCAGGTGCAAGATATTGAAACTGTGTGCGGGCCATCCCGTCGGACCAAGTGATGTAGCAGTGGGTGACGTTAGACGTGTTGATCAGCCACGACCTGAAGGTGTCGCCCACCTCCCACCAGGCCGAACGCGATCTGCGGCCCAGTAGGTCCAGCAGGACACCTCCGGACGGTGACCAGTGAGGACCGCACCGAACGGCCCGGAGTCTGCCGGCGCTACAGCCGCGCCAACGACACTCTGGGAGGACCTCGACAGGCCGGAGCTCAACGAAAAGCTGATCAAGGAGAATGTCAAGAACCGAGGGTTCGCGTTGCCCTCAGCTGAGCCCGCAATTTCCGCTGCTATCGGCGGAATGACGTGAACTGCACATTCAACGGAAGCCCGGCCCACAATTGGTCCCCACCGGTACAGGGAGTTCGAGGCGCTCGGCGACCGCCAGACCCACACCGTCTCCGAGGGACAGGAAATCGCCCTGGGCGTCTCGGCGGCTGACCATGCGAGCAGCGCGGAGGCGTCCAGAACGAGCCGACGGGGTGCGCTCACAGCCCGAGAGCCCGCAGCAACGCCTCACCGGTATCGTCCGACGAGCCCTCGCTGACTACCGGCGCAGCCCCAGCTCCAGGATCACCGACATGACCTGCCCCTCTCCACCGAAGTTCGCGCTGCGGCTCTCCTCGAGCGCCTGAGCACTGTGTAAGGCTTCTCCAGTCAGCGGCGAGATTCCGGCGTCAAACGAACGGCAGGTGGACAGCGGCGATGTTCGTTCGTCGGATCGCGGTCGTGGGAGCCGGATACGTGGGTCTGACCACGGGGGCGTGCCTGGCTTCGCTGGGGCACCGGGTGGTGTGCGCGGACATCAACGAGGACAAGGTAGCGGCGCTACAGGGTGGTGAGGTGTCGATCCTGGAGCCGGGGCTGGCCGAGCTGGTCGCGGAGGGTCTGGCGGCGGGACGGCTGGAGTTCGTGGTGGGGGCACGGAACGCGGTCCCGGACGCGGAGGTGGTATTCCTCTGCGTGCCGACGCCGATGGGTGCGGGTGGAGCGGCGGATCTGGCTGCGGTGGAGTCGGTGGCCGCGGAGGTCTCCGAGCTGCTGCGCCCGGCCTGTGTGGTGGTGAACAAGTCGACGGTGCCGGTGGGCACGGCGGCGCGCACCGCGGAGCTGCTTGGCCGGGCGGATGTGGCGGTGGTGAGCAATCCGGAGTTCCTGCGGGAGGGCTCGGCGGTGGCCGACTTCCTCAACCCGGACCGGATCGTGGTGGGGTGCGACGCGCAGGATGCCGCGGAGCGGGTGGCCGCGCTGTATGCCCGCCTGGGCGCGCCGACAGTACTCACGGACGCGGCGAGCGCGGAGATGGTGAAGTACGCGGCGAACTGTTTCCTGGCGATGAAGCTGTCGTATGTGAACGCGGTCGCCGAGCTGTGCGAGCGGCTCGGGGCGGACGTGCTGGACGTGACCGAGGGGATCGGTTACGACCGGCGGATCGGGCAGGCGTTCCTGTCCCCGGGGCCGGGGTGGGGTGGGTCATGCCTGCCCAAGGACACGCACGCGTTGCTGCAGGTAGCGGCGGCGGCGGACTTCGACTTCGGGTTGTTGCGGGCCAGCCTGGACACCAACACCCGGCAGCGGGCGCGGATGGTGGACAAGGTCCGTGACGCGGTGGGGGGTTCGCTGTCCGGGGTGCGGGTCGGGTTGCTGGGACTGACGTTCAAGGCCGGCACCGACGACCTGCGGGACTCACCCGCGCTGGCCGTTGCGGCCTTGCTGCGCGCCGAGGGGGCCGAGCTGGTCGGCTACGACCCGGGGGTGTGGGCCGCGGTGCCCGGGATGACCGATGACGTGGAGGTCACCGACGACCCGGTCAAGGTCGCCTCGGGCGCCGCCGCGATCGTGGTGCTCACCGAGTGGCCCGAGTTCCGGGTGCTCGACTGGGGCCGTCTCGCCGAGGTCGTCGAACACCGCGTCGTGATCGACACTCGCAACCTGCTCGACGCCGACGTCCTGCGCCGGGTCGGCTTCGAAGTCCGCGGCGTGGGCCGCGTCCCCCGGGACCTGCTGCCCTGAACCCTCGGCTGATCGGGTCCATCCGCTGCCGAGGGCTGGACGTGCCGCCGATGATCTGTTCTGCTTAGCCTTGCCTAAGCATACGGTCACGGAAGGCGCCGGGATCATGTATGTCTGCATCTGCGCAGGAGTCACCGACGCGGAAGTGCGTGCCTG
>JALYQB010000473.1 GCA_030856045.1 Actinomycetota bacterium | reverse complement strand
CCGGTGACCAGGGCGCCGCCCGCGACGAGGGACTCCTTGTTCGCCAGGGCGAGGGTGGCGCCGGAGCGCAGCGCGGCGAGTGTCGGCGCGAGGCCCCGCGAGCCGGTGACACCGTTGAGCACGACGTCGGCGGGGACGGTCTCGACGAGCTGGGTCGCCGCGTCGGGGCCGACCAGGATTCGCGGCACCCGGTGGTCACCGCGGGAGTAACCGCGCCGCTGCGCCTCGGCGTAGAACGCCAGCTGCACGTCCTGCGCGGCCCGACCCTGCGCGACCGCGACGGCGCTGACCCCGAACTCCATCGCCTGGGCCGCCACCGTCGCCGGGTCGGACCCACCCGCTGCGATCCCGGCGACGCGGAACCGGTCCGGGTTGCGGCGCACCACGTCGAGGGCCTGGGTCCCGATGGACCCCGTGGACCCCAACATGACGACGCTGCGCTGTTGGGTGGGCCGCGGCTGCTCCGATCGGGTTTCCATCAGGACACATTCTCCACGACGGGGCTCCCCACCGGTGCGCAGCGGTGCAACGGGGATCACACTGGACCACGCGGAGGCGTCTCCCGATGTCATCCGTATCCACGCACCGGTTCGGTTCGATCAGCCGGCGCACGAGGCGCGGACGAAAAGGAGCACGGCACATGGGCATCATCGGTTGGATCGTCCTGGGGCTGATCGCAGGGGCGATCGCTAAGTTGATCATGCCGGGCAACGACCCCGGCGGCATCATCGTCACGATCCTCATCGGCATCGTCGGAGCGATCCTGGGCGGGTTCCTGGCGTCAGCGATCTTCGGCGTCAGCGTCAATGACGGCTTCTTCCAGCTCAGCACCTGGATCTCCGCGATCGTCGGTTCCCTCATCCTCCTCGGGCTCTACCGGTTGGTGGCGGGCCGTAGAGCGGTCAGCCGCTGACCTCGTGGCTGCTCGGGACGGACGGGTGGGGACCACCTCTCCCGTCCGTCCGGTACGGCGGTGTGTGGAACGATGACGACTGCCCGTCCCACAATCGCAGGAGGACCCCGTGGCCGCTGCATCCCCCCGCTCGAGCAGCGAGCCGGACACCGCGGAGCACAGCTCGTCGGAGCTCACCCAGGGGAGTCGAGGGCAGCGGGATGAAACCCAGCGCGACCCGGAGCCGCCTGGGGTGGACCCGACCAGGGTCGACGCGAACACCGAGCCGTCGGCCGAGTGGGGCTGGCATGGCGAGTTCCCCCGCGCGACGGAGTTCGCCGGGTGGTTCACCGCGGTGGCCCTGCTCTTCATGATCATCGGAAACCACGAGAGCAATATCGAGAACTTGTGGCTCATCGCGCTCGGCGGCGGATTGATCCTGATGCTCATCGGTGGCCGGCTGGCCAACCGTGGGCCCTGGCGCCGCTGAGCACCGAGCGTCGGCACCCGTGGCGGCGAAGAGCTCCTCCCCCGGCGTCGAGCTGGAGGTCGGGGACCGCACCGTCCGGATCAGCAACCCGGACCGCGTCTACTTCCCCGTCCGGGGTGAGACCAAGCTCGACCTCGCCCGCTACTACCTCGCTGTCGGCGACGGCATCGTCCGCGCGCTGCGCGACCGGCCCTGCATGCTGCACCGCTTCCCCACCGGCGTGACCGGCGAGAAGGTGCACCAGAAGCGGCTGCCGCAGGGCGCACCGGAGTGGGTCCCGACCGTCCGGGTCGACTTCCCCTCCGGCCGCAGCGCGCACGAGCTGTGCGTCTCCCATCCCGCGGACGTGGTGTGGGCGGTGCAGATGTCGACGGTGGAGTTCCATCCTTGGAATACCCGCAGCACAGCAGTCGAGTTTCCCGACGAGTGGCGCATCGACCTCGACCCGATGCCCGGGGCGACGTACGCGACCGTCCGGCGGGTGGCTGCCGTCGCGCGCGAGGTCCTCGACGAACTGGGGGCGGTCGGCTGGCCGAAGACGTCCGGCGGGCGGGGTCTGCACGTGTACGTCCGCATCGCGCCGCGGTGGGGCTTCGCAGACGTGCGGCGCGCGGCGCGTGCGTTCGCCCGGGAGGTCGAGCGCCGCGTGCCGGATCTGGTGGACATCACGTGGTGGCGCCGCGACCGCGACCCGGCCTCGGTGTTCGTGGACTTCAACCAGAACACCCGCGACCACACGATCCGCTCGGCCTACTCGGTGCGCAGCGTACCCGAGGCCGTCGTGTCCACGCCCGTCACCTGGGACGAGGTGCCCGACGCCGAGCCGGGCGACTTCACGATCGCGACGGTGCCCGAACGCTTCGCGCGCCTCGGTGACCTGCACGCCGGCATCGACGACACCGAGTTCTCGCTCGAGCCGCTGCTGGCGTGGGCCGACCGCGACTAGGGCCGCCCCGCGACATGGATGCTTGTCGCGTCCAGCTGTGCCGCGGGGGACACTGGGCCGGTGCAGCTGCCCGTCATGCCACCCGTCCTGCCCATGCTGGCCAAGTCGGTGCCGGACATCCCGCCCGGCCAGCACTACGAGCCGAAGTGGGACGGCTTCCGGTCGATCATCTTCCGCGACGGGGACGAGGTCGAGATCGGCAGCCGCAACACCCGGCCGATGACCCGCTACTTCCCCGAGGTCGTCGAGGCTCTGCGCGCCGCCCTGCCGGACCGGTGCGTGGTCGACGGCGAGATCATCATCGTGGACCCGGAGCGACGCGGGCTGGACTTCGAGGCGCTGCAGCAGCGCATCCATCCGGCCGACAGTCGCGTCCGGCTGCTCGCCGCGCAGACCCCCGCCCGGTTCGTCGGGTTCGACCTGCTGGCGCTGGGCGACGACGACCTGACCCAGCAGCCGTTCGCGCAGCGGCGCGAGCGGCTCGAGCAGCTGCTCGGCGACGCCCCCGCCCGAGTGCACGTGACCCCCGCGACGCAGGACCACGACCTCGCGGGCCAGTGGTTCGACCGGTTCGAGGGCGCCGGGCTCGACGGGCTGGTCGCCAAGCCGCTGGACCTCACCTACCAGCCCGACAAGCGGGTGATGTCGAAGATCAAGCACGAGCGCACCGCGGACTGCGTCCTCGCGGGCTACCGGGTGCACAAGTCAGGGCCGGACGCGATCGGGTCGCTGCTGCTCGGGCTGTACGACGACGCCGGGACGCTGGTCTCCGTCGGCGTGGTGGGGGCGTTCCCGATGGCGCGGCGCCGCGAGCTGTTTCCCGAGCTGCAGCCGCTGGTGACCGACTTCACCGATCACCCGTGGTCGTGGGCGGCGCAGGAGGCGGGCCACCGCACCCCGCGCAAGAGCGAGACGAGCCGATGGAACGCCGGGAAGGATCTGTCGTTCGTGCCGCTGCGCCCGGAGCGCGTGGTGGAGGTCCGCTACGACTACCTGGAAGGCCCCCGGTTCCGGCACACCACCCAGTTCGTGCGCTGGCGACCCGACCGGGACCCCCGTAGCTGCACCTACGCCCAGCTCGAGCGGCCCGTGCAGTTCGACCTCGACGAGGTGCTCGGCTGAGCGCCCTCAGGCCCCGGCCTGGGCGCCGGCGAGCTGCCCGCACGCGGCGGCGATCTCCTGCCCGCGGGTGTCGCGCACCGTGGCGCTCACCCCAGCGGCCCGCACCCGGCGGACGAACTCCCGCTCGACCGGCTTCGGACTCGCGTCCCACTCGCTGCCCGGCGTCGGGTTGAGCGGGATGAGGTTCACGTGCACCAGCGCGCCCAGGTGCCGACGCAGTAGGCGTCCCAGCAGGTCGGCCCGCCACGGCTGGTCGTTGACGTCGCGGATCAGCGCGTACTCGATCGACACGCGACGGCCCGTGGTGTCGGCGTAGTACCGGGCCGCGGCGAGGACCTCCGCCACAGGCCACCGGGTGTTGACGGGGACCAGCGTGTCGCGCAGCTCGTCGTCCGGGGTGTGCAGGGACACCGCGAGGGTGACCTGCAGCCCCGCGTCGGCGAGCTGCCGGATCGCGGGCACGAGCCCCACCGTGGACACCGTGACCGAGCGCTGGGAGAGCCCGAGCCCGTCGGGCGGCGCCGCGGTGATCCGTCGGACCGCGGCCACCACCCGTCGGTAGTTCGCGAGTGGCTCCCCCATGCCCATGAACACGACGTTCGTCAGCCGCCCCGGGCTCGGGCCTCCTTCGTGGCCGGGGAGCTCGCCGTCGCGCATCGCCGCGGCCGCGGCCCGCACCTGGTCGACGATCTCGGCGGTGGAGAGGTTGCGGGTCAGCCCGCCCTGGCCGGTGGCACAGAACGGACAGGCCATCCCGCAGCCTGCCTGGCTGGAGATGCAGACGGTGGCGCGGTCCGGGTAGCGCATGAGGACGCTCTCGGTGAGCGTGCCGTCGGCCCCGCGCCACAGCGTCTTGCGGGTCGTGCCGCCGTCGCACGTGACGTGGCGCACCACGGTGGCCAGTGGCGGGAGCAGCACGCCGACCAGACGGTCCCGGCTCGCGGCGGGCAGGTCGGTCATCGTCGCGGGGTCCGTGCAGAGGCGGCCGAAGTAGTGCCGTGAGACCTGGTCCGCGCGGAAGGCGGGCTCGCCCAGCGCTGTGACGACGTCGCGCCGCCCGGCGCGGTCGAGGTCGGCGAGATGGGTCGGGGGCAGGCTCGACGCCGACCGCACCTCCGTGCCGGGCTTCGGCGCGTCGAACACGAGCGGGAGGGTCCGGGGAGAGGTCATCGCTCCGCCATCTTCCCACGCCCGCCGAGGAGGTCCGCGAGCTGAGCCGGCTTGCGCCGCACGTGGAGGCGGTAGCGCACCGGGATCGTCAGGCCGAGGGTGCGGGTGATCGCGGCGGCGGCGACCTCGGCGGTGAACTCGATGCGCAGCACGTCCTCGAGGTCGGACCGGCGCTCGAAGCGCCACTCGGTGTCGACGCGGCGGCAGTCGAAGCCCCGCGCGTCGAAGAACGCCTCGACGGCGGTGGGCCGGTAACGCGGCGCGGCGGCGCAGAGCCAGGTGCCGTAAGGGTCCTGTGTGCCGTCGAGGTCGAGGACAGCGAGGGCGCCCCCGGGCCGCAGCACGCGGTCGGCCTCGGCGAGCCCGGGCTCGCACCCGGGGCCGAAGAAGTATGCGGTGCGGGCGTGCACGAGGTCGGCGGACGCGTCCGGGACGGGCAGGTGCTGCGCCGAGCCCACCAGGATCCGGACGGACCCGAGACCCACCACCCGGTGGCGGGCGCGCTCGACGAGCGGCTCGTGCGGCTCGACGCCGGTGACGCTGCGAGCGCGCTCGGCGAACCGCGGCAGGTGGAAGCCGTCTCCGCAGCCCACGTCCACGACGTCCGCGCCGGTCCAGTCGACGCGCTGGGCCAGCGCGCGCCACAGCGCCCCGTCGGCGTCCTGCGCGCAGTTCTCCCGCTCGTACACCTCTGGCCAGTTCCAGATGTTCGGGCTGGGGAGTACACCGTTCACCCCATTAGTGTGGCGCTACGCACCCGGATCTGCTGACCGGTGCCTGCGTCGATTGATCACTCTTGGGGAGGTCCCGCGGTGACCGAAGGCATCGGATTCCGGCCCGGCACGCCGTGCTGGGTCGATGTGTCCACCAAGGACCCCGCCGGCAGCCGAGACTTCTACGCCGGTCTGTTCGGTTGGTCCTACCGGATCGATCTGGATCCCGGCAGCGGGCACTACACCTACGCGCTGCTCGACGACCTCCCCGTGGCGGGCCTCGCGGGCATCCCCGCCGAGCCGGGGCAACCCCTCGTCTGGACGCTGTACCTGGCGAGCACGAACATCGCCCACACCGCGGCTGCCGTCGTGCAGCAGGGTGGTCAGGTGCTCTACGGCCCGGACGAGATTCCCGGGCAGGGCAGCATGCTCGTCGGCGCTGACCCGACCGGTGCTCCGATCGGCTTCTGGCAGCCGTCCTCGACGTGGGTCTTCCGGGCCCGGGAGACCGGCACGCTGTGCTGGGCCGAGCTGCACACGTGGGAGGGCGACGCGGCCGACGAGTTCTTCGCGCGCATGTTCGGCTACCGGCAGGAGCAGTTCGGTGACGGCGTGAGCCTCGACTACACCACGTGGTCGCTCGGCGAGCAGGTCAGGCTCGCCCGGCTGAAGATGGGACCGGAGTTCCCCCGCGACACCGCGCCGCACTGGATGCCCTACTTCGCCGTCGATTCGGACATCGGGACCGACGCCGCCACCTCCCGCGCCCAGGAGCTCGGCGGCCGCGTCTGCGTGGACCCGTACGACACGTTCCTGGGGCGCACCGCACTGATCGCGGATCCGTGCGGCGCGCTGTTCTCGTTGATCGACTCCAGCCGGCGCATCGATCCAGACATGTGGGTGCCTGCGCTCTGACGGCCGCCGATGCCGGCAGGTCTCAGGTGAACAGACTCAGCAGCACCCAGGACACCACGGCCGAGGGGAGCAGCGAGTCCATCCGGTCCATCAACCCGCCGTGACCGGGCAGCAGCGTGCCCATGTCCTTCACGCCGAGGTCACGCTTGATCAGTGACTCGATCAGGTCGCCCACGGTGGCGGTGACCGCGATGGCGGCGCCGAACAGGGCCCCCTGCCACGGGAGCCCGCCCAGCAGCAGGGTGACGGTGAGCGCGCCGGTGAGCATGCCCCCGGCCACCGAGCCCGCGAACCCCTCCCAGGACTTCTTGGGGCTGATCGACGGCGCCATCGGGTGCCTGCCCCGCAGCGCACCGGCCGCATAGCCCCCGACGTCCGAGGCGATCACGACGAGCATGAAGCACAGCACGCGGGCGGCCCCGTCGGCGGGGACGGCGAGCAGGGCCGCAAAGGACGCGCAGAGCGGCAGGTACGCCGCGGTGAACAGCGAGGCGGAGACGTCACGGACGTAACCCGCGGCACCGCGGCGCATTCGCCACACCAGGCACACCAGGACGGTGGCGACGAACGCGCCGAGCGCTCCGTCACGGCCGAACGGCCACACGAGCCACACCATCGCCTGCCCGCCGACGAGCAGCGGCACGACGGCGACGCGGATCCCCGCACCGCGGCGCAGCGCCCCCGCCAGCTCCCAGGTGGACACGGCCACGGCAGCGGCGACGATCCCGATGAACGCCTGGTGCACGATGAACAGCGACGTCAGGATCGCAGCGCCGAGCAGCACCGCGACAGCCAGCGCCGCGCGCAGGTCGCGTCCCGCGCGCGACATCCGGCGTCCGGCAGGCGTCGGCTCCACGGCGGGACGGACGCCGTCGGGCACGCCGGTGGCTGACACTCAGACCTCGAGCAGTTCCGATTCCTTGTGCTTGACCAGGTCGTCGACCTGGTGCACGTAGCGCGCGGTGGTACTTTCCAGCTCCTTCTCGGCGCGGTTCACCTCGTCCTCGCCCGCCTCGCCGTCACGGGCGATCCGGTTCAGCTCCTCCATCGCCTTGCGGCGGATGCTGCGGATCGACACCCGCGCGTCCTCGCCCTTGGCGCGGGCGACCTTCGCGAGGTCGCGACGGCGTTCCTCGGACAGCTGCGGGATCACCACGCGGATGATCGTGCCGTCGTTCGTGGGATTGACCCCGAGGTCGGAGTCGCGGATCGCCTTCTCCATCGCGCCCAGCCGGCTGATGTCGTAAGGCTTGATCACGGCCATCCGCGCCTCAGGGACCGAGATGCCGGCCAGCTGGTTCAGCGGGGTCATCGCGCCGTAGTAGTCGACGGCGATCCGGGAGAACATCGCCGGGCTCGCCCGGCCGGTGCGCACCGAGGCCAGGTCGTCCTTGGCCACCGAGACGGCCTTCTCCATCTTCTCCTCGGCGTCGAAGAGGGTCTCGTCGATCACGGCTCGCTCCTTGTCCTTACCCAACCGAGGTACGCGCTCAGCCCAGGGGCGAGCTGACCAGCGTGCCGATCCTCTCACCACGCACGGCTCTCGCGATGTTGCCCTCCGTCAGAAGGTTGAACACGATGATCGGGAGATTGTTGTCCATGCACAGGCTGAAGGCGGTGGCGTCAGCGACCTTGAGGCCGCGCTCGAGGACCTCGCGGTGCGTGATGTGGCTGAACATGGTGGCGTCCGGGTCGACGCGGGGGTCGGCGGTGTAGACACCTTCCACGGCCTTGCCCATGAGCACGACCTCGCAGCCGATCTCGAGGGCGCGCTGCGCGCCGGTGGTGTCGGTGGAGAAGTACGGCATCCCGACGCCGGCGCCGAAGATCACCACGCGGCCCTTCTCGAGGTGGCGCATCGCGCGCCGCGGAATGTAGGGCTCGGCGACCTGGCCCATCGTGATGGCGGTCTGCACGCGGGTGTCGATCCGGTGCTCGCGCTCGAGGAAGTCCTGCAGGGCGAGGCAGTTCATCACCGTGCCCAGCATGCCCATGTAGTCGGCGCGTGAGCGCTCCACCCCGCGCTGCTGCAACTCCGCGCCACGGAAGAAGTTGCCACCACCGATGACCACCGCGACCTGGACTCCGGTGGCGACCACCTCGGCGATCTGCCGTGCGACGGTCTGCACGACGTCGGGGTCCACCCCGACGCCACCGCCGCCGAACATCTCACCTCCCAGCTTGAGGAGTACCCTGCGGAACCCGTGACCGTCCCGGCGAGGTCTGTTCACAGTCCCTCCCGGGGCAGCGTGTGGTGATCGGGGGAGTCGGGGGCTAGGCCTGTCCCACCTCGAACCGGGCGAAGCGGGTGACCGTCATGCCCGCCTCGTCGAGCAGCGCCTTGACCGTCTTCTTGGACTCCTGCACCGAGGACTGCTCGAGCAGCACGGCATCCTTGAAGAAGCCGTTCACGCGCCCCTCGACGATCTTGGGGAGCGTCTGCTCGGGCTTGCCTTCCTCGCGCGCGGTCTCCTCGGCGATGCGCCGCTCGGCAGCCACCACGTCCTCGGGGACCTCGTCGCGGGAGACGAAGCCCGGCTTCATCGCGGCGACCTGCATCGCGACGCCACGGGCGACGTCCTCGCTGCCACCGCGGTACTCGACGAGCACGCCGACGGACGGCGGGAGGTCCGAGGCGCGGCGGTGCAGATAGGTGGCCACCTGACCGTCGAGCACGGCCACGCGCCGTAGCTCCAGCTTCTCGCCGATCTTGGCCGAGAGGGCCTGCACCGCGTCGGCGACGGTGCCGGCGTCCAGCGCGGCACCCGACAGCTCGACGACGTCGGCAGGCCGGGTGTCACGGGCGACCGCGACGATGCGCTCGGCGAGTGACTGGAAGTCGCCGTTCTTGGCCACGAAATCGGTCTCGCAGTTCAGCTCGACCATCACACCGGAGTCGGCCGTGACGAGGCCGTTGGCCGTGGTGCGCTCGGCGCGCTTCCCCACGTCCTTCGCACCCTTGATGCGCAGCAGGTCCACGGCCTTGTCGAAGTCGCATTCCGACTCCTCCAGTGCCTTCTTGCAGTCCATCATCCCGGAGCCGGTCAGGTCCCGGATCCGCTTGACGTCGGCGGCGGAATAGTTCGCCATCGTGGAAGTGTCCGTTCTGTTCTCGGGTCCCCGTCTGAGAGTCGCGGCGGGGCGTAAACCCTGCGTCACACCTGCGCGGTGCCGTTGGTGGCGGGGACCGGTTGCGGGTGTGCAGCCTCCGCCGGGGCGACATCCTCCTCCGCCGGGGCGGCATTCTCCTCCGCCGGGGCGGCATTCTCCTCCGCCGGGGCGGCGTCCTGCTCCGCCGGGGTGGCGTCCGCGTCGGACGACAGCAGCTCGCGCTCCCACTCGGTCAGCGGCTCGTCGGTGGCGACACCGGCCTCGGGCTTGTCGTTCCCGTCACCGCTGCGGCCCGCCCGCGCCATGAGCCCGGCAGCGGCGGCCTCGGCGACGACCCGCGTGAGCAGCTCGGCCGAGCGGATCGCGTCGTCGTTGCCCGGGATCGGGTAGTCGACCTCGTCGGGGTCGCAGTTGGTGTCGAGGATCGCGACCACCGGGATGCCCAGCTTGCGGGCCTCCCCGACGGCGATCTGCTCCTTCTTCGTGTCGACGATCCACACGGCACTCGGCACCCGCTGCATGTCCCGGATCCCACCCAACGTCTTCGCGAGCTTGTCCTTCTCGCGGGTCCGCATGAGGATCTCCTTCTTGGTCAGCCCGGCGAAACCGCCGGTCTGCTCCGCGGACTCGAGCTCCTTCAGGCGCTGCAAGCGCTTGTGCACGGTCTGGAAGTTCGTGAGCATCCCGCCCAGCCAGCGGTGGTTCACGTACGGCATGTTGACCCGCAGCGCCTGCTTCGCGATCGCCTCCTGGGCCTGCTTCTTGGTACCCACGAAGAGGATCGAGCCACCGTGGGCCACGGTCTCCTTGATGAACTCGTAGGCCCGGTCGATGTAGGTCAGCGTCTGCTGCAGGTCGATGATGTAGATGCCGTTGCGCTCAGTGAAGATGTATCGCTTCATCTTCGGGTTCCAGCGCCGGGTCTGGTGCCCGAAGTGGACACCCGAGTCGAGCAGTTGCTTCATGGTGACGACGGCCATGACCGGTGCACACCTCGTCGTGTCGAGCGCGCCGGACCCGCCGACGCGCTGATGCGGTTGTCGCGGCGGGCCGGAGGACCGCCGCCCTGGTGCCGAGCCGACGACCGGACCCCGGGCGGTCGCGCTGACCGATCGAGGACCGCCGGACGCCGTGACCCGTTCCGGGCCCGAGCTCTGACGCGCGAAGTCAACCCGTGAACACACGGATCGCCTCATCAGTGTACGACCTGCGCGGCATGCAGCCCGCACCGAGGGGCGGGGTTGTCCACAACCGCCCGGTTGTCCCCAGGCCGGGCGTCGACGTGACCCCGTTCGCGTCCCGGGCGGCAACCTGGCGAGATGGTGCGCAGGGTGCTGCTGGAGTTGCTCGCGGTCCTGGCGGCGGTGGCGGCGGTGTCTCCGAGCGGCGCGCCGGTCGACGCGTTCGGCTGGCCCCTGCCGGGCTTTCCCGCGGTCGTGCGGGACTTCGAGCCACCGCCACACCGCTACGGCCGAGGCCACCGGGGCGTCGACCTCGCCGGTGAGCAGGGCACACCCGTGCTGGCCGCGGGCCGGGGCACGGTGGTGTTCGCCGGTCCGCTCGCCGGACGCGGCGTGGTGTCGGTCGACCACGCCGGCGGCTTGCGCACCACCTACGAGCCGATCACCGCGACCGTGTCCGCCGGCGACGTCGTGGACCGCGGCGACCGCATCGGAACCCTTGAGCCAGGCCACCGCGGCTGCCCTGCGCCGGCGTGCCTGCACTGGGGCCTGCGGCGGGGGGATGACTACCTCGACCCGCTGCAGTTGCTCGCCCCGGGGCCGCTGCGCCTGCTGCCCTGGGACGGCTCACGCGGCTGACCTGCCGGAGCGACAGCGTCAGCCTGCGGTCGCCTCGATCATCTTCGTGCGCAGCCGCAGCATCGCGCGGGTGTGCAGCTGGCAGACGCGCGACTCGGTCACGCCGAGCACCTTGCCGATCTCGGCCAGGGTAAGGTTCTCGAAGTAGTACAGCGTGACGACGACCCGGTCACGTTCCACGAGCTGGGACACCGCCTGCGCCAGTAGCCGCCTGCTCTCGACGCCGTCGAGCACCGCTCCCGGGTCCGGCACGGAGTCGTCGGGCAACGTCTCCGCGAGTGAGGCGCCCCCGCGGCCGACGGCGACCAGCTCGTCGAGGGCAGCGACGCTCGTGAGCTGGAGCTGAGCGTAGAGGTCGCGGAGGTCGGGGACGCTGACCCCGAGTTCCTCCGCCACCTCGCCGTCCGTCGCGGTCCGCTGCAACCTGCCCTCGAGCCGCTCCAGGGCACGCTCCACCTCGCGGGCGCGGCTGCGCACGGACCGGGGCACCCAGTCCTGGGCGCGGAGGTCGTCGAGGATCGCGCCGCGGATCCGCTGCATCGCATAGGTCTCGAACTTCAGGCCGCGCTCGGGTTCGAACCGGTCGATCGCGTCGACCAGCCCGAAGATGCCGGACTGCACGAGGTCGCCGACGTCGACGTGGGCAGGCAGTCCGGTGCCGACCCGCCCGGCCACGTATTTGACGAGCGGGGCGTAGTGCAACACCAGCCGGTCCCGCAACGCGGGAGACCGTCCCTCGCCGTATGCCCGCCAGAGCGCGACGATCCCGGCTTCGACCTCGTCCCCACGGGCGCCTCCCTGCTCAGGGATGAGTGGCCGCACCGCCATCAGCGTGCGCCCGCCTCCCCCGGCGCGCTCAGGAGCGGGGGTGGGCTCGGTCATGGATCGCCTTCAGCCTCTCAACGGTCACGTGCGTGTAGAGCTGCGTCGTCGCGAGCGTAGCGTGACCGAGAAGCTCTTGGACGCTCCGAAGGTCCGCCCCGCCCTCCAGCAGGTGGGTGGCGGCCGAGTGGCGCAGGCCGTGTGGACCGGTGTCCACGGCACCGGGGACGGAGCTGACCGCGTCATGCACCACCGAACGCACGATGCGCTGGTCGACCCGCCCTCCGCGGGCTCCGAGGTACAACGCCGCAGGTGAGCAGGGTCCCGTGAGCGAGGGCCGCCCCTCGGTGAGCCACCGCCGCAACGCCCGGTCCGCCGGCGCGCCGTAGGGCACCGCCCGCTCCTTGTCACCCTTGCCCACGACCCGCACCAGGCGTCGTCCCGCGTCCACGTCGCCGACATCGAGGCCGCACAGCTCGCCGACCCGGATCCCGGTCGCGTACAGCAGTTCCACGACGGAGTGATCACGCAGCGCGATCGGATCGGCCTGCGCCGCACCGGACTCGGAGGCCCGGAGTGCGGCTGCGGCCTGCTCGGGGCGCAGCACGGCCGGGAGCGTGCGGTGAGGCCGCGGCGACTTCAGCCGGGGCCCCGGGTCGACGGCCAGGCGGCCGTCGCGGGCCGCCCACGCGGTGAAGGCACGCGCAGCGGCAGCGCGCCGAGCGAGGGTGGTACGGCTGTTCCCGGCGGCCCGCTGGGCGGCCAGCCAGCTGCGCAGCGTGGCGAGATCGAGGTCCGTGAGTGCGCCGCCGCCGAGGTCCGCCAGGTGACGCAGCAGCGACGCGACGTCACCCCGGTACGCACGTACGGTGTGCGCCGAGAGCGATCGCACCGACCGCAGGTGCGCGACGAAGGCGTCGAGATGCCCGTCCAGCAGCTCGCTGCGCTCGCTCACTGCGACGACGCTGCGCCCCCGGCGTCCCAGCGTCAAGCACCGCCACGCCCTGGTGGCGGAGTCCGTCGCCACCCCTGGGTTCCCGCCCGCACGAGCCCTTGGAGCTCGAGCAGCGGCAGTACGGCGCGCACCCGGTCCACTGGCACGCCGGAGTCCCTCGCGAGACGTCCCTCGTAGCGCCCCGCGCGGGCGGGCAGCGCCTCGTACACCGCAGCCTGCTCGGCGGACAGGCCGTCGGTCGGCCGGGTGGGCGACGGCCGCGGGGTGGCGAGGTCCGCCCCGATCCGCCCCACGGCCTCCGCGATCTCCTCGACCCGGGTCACCAGCACGGCATGCTCGTCGCGGAGCAACTCGTGGCAGCCCACCGACATCACGGATGTGACCGGTCCGGGCACCGCCATCACGACGCGCCCGAGGACCGCGGCGAGGCCCGCCGTGCGCCGCGCGCCGCTGCGCGCACCGGCCTCGACGACGACTGTCCCGCCCGACAGCGCCGCGATGATGCCGTTGCGCACCAGGAAGCGGTGCCGGGCGGGCCGCACACCGGGCGGGTACTCGGTGACCACGGCACCCTGGGAGGCGATCCGGTCGAGCAGCCCTGCGTGCCCCGCGGGGTAGCAGTGGTCCAGCCCGCACGCCAGCACGGCGGCGGTGACGCCGTCACCGGCGAGCGCGCCGCGATGGGCGGCCCCGTCGATACCGAATGCCGCACCGGACACCACCGCGAGGCCGCGCTCTGCGAGGCCGAGCCCGAAGTCCGCGGCGACGTGCTCGCCGTAGCCGGTGGCGGCCCGCGCCCCCACGACGGCGACCGCAGCGTCGGCGACCTCATCGACGGGCATGGTCCCGCGCACCCACAGACCCAGCGGCTCGCAGAGCCGGTCGTCGGCCCACGCGGGCGGGGTGCGGTACGCGGCGAACGCCCAGGCGGGCCACTCCTGGTCCTCGGGCACCACGAACCGCCCGCCCAGCGCCTCGGCCGCGGCCAGGTCGGCCTCGGCGCGGTCCTCCCCCCGCCGGGCCGCGGTCTCGGCGGTCACGGCGGACGGGACCTCCCC
>JALYQB010000449.1 GCA_030856045.1 Actinomycetota bacterium | reverse complement strand
GGGGAGTCCCGCACGAGGATGCGGAACCCGTCGGTGGAGTCCTGGATGTAGTCGAGCAGCGCGAGCGCGGCCCGCTCGAGCAGCTCCCGCGGGTGCTCCGCGCCGGCGAGGGCCGAGGTCATGTGCTCGAGCAGCTCCCGCATCTCACGGTCGACCACGACGGCGTAGAGCCGATCCTTGCCGCCGAAGTGCTCGTACACGACGGGCTTGCTGACCCCGGCGCGGTGCGCGACCTCCTCGATCGATGCACCCTCGTAGCCCTTCTCGGCGAACAGCACGCGACCGACGTCCATCAGTTGCTCGCGGCGTGCCTGCCCGGTCATGCGCACGCGGGGACTCGTCGTCACCCGCTCATGCCCCCCGCCCGGCGCTTCGGGTCGCTGCTGAGCCGGGCACCGGCGTCAGCTCCGCGCGCTCAGCTTGGCGAGGCGCTGCGACGTCGGCCACCGCACGTCCCACGCCCAGCCGAGCTTCTCGAACGCCCAGATCACCCGCGCGGAGATGTCGATCTGACCACGGAGCACGCCGTGGCGCGCGGACGTCGGGTCGGCGTGGTGCATGTTGTGCCACGACTCGCCCATGGACAGGATCGCCATCGGCCAGAAGTTCGCGGCCTTGTCCCGCGACGCGAACGGGCGCTTGCCCACGATGTGGCACACCGAGTTCACCGCCCACGTGATGTGGTGCAGGAACGCGACCCGGACCAGGCCTGCCCAGAAGAACGCGGTGAGCGCGCCCCACCACGACATCGTCACGAGGCCCCCCACGAGGGCTGGCAGCAGTAGCAGGATGCCGGTCCACAGCCAGAACAGGTTGCTCACCCGCGCCAGGGTGCGGTCGCGCAGCAGGTCGGGGATGTAGCGGCGCGGGTTGGTCATCTCGCGGTCGAACAGCCAACCCATGTGCGCGTGCCAGAAGCCCTTCGCAACCGCGGCAGGCGAGGTGCCGAACAGCCACGGCGAGTGCGGGTCGCCCTCCTTGTCCGAGAACGCGTGGTGGCGGCGGTGGTCGGCGACCCAGTGCAGCAGCGGGCCCTGCATCGCGGTGCTGCCGAGCACGGCGAGGGCGACCTTGAGGGGCCGCTTGGCCTTGAACGCGCCGTGGGTGAAGTGCCGGTGGTACCCGACGGTGACGCCGAGGCAGCTGATCACGTAGGTGGCGACGAAGAGCGACACGTCGAGCCAGCTGAGCCCCCACCCCCACGCGAAGGGCACGGCGGCGGCCAGCGCGAGCATCGGCCCGAGGATGAACACGTACACGACGATCTGGTGTCCCCAGGGCCGGCGTCCCTCGAAGACCGGCTCTGCCGGCCCGCTGGGAGCGCTGGGCTTCGTCGAATCGGCGGTCAGCGTCATCGTCAGGTACTCCTCGAGATGCGTCATGGGCACGGCTGCGTGCCCCTGGCGGAACCGCCGGGTGCACGACTTACGCAACCGTAGGTTACGGCACCGTAGGTTCGCCTGCGCGGCGGGGATTCCACCGCGGGCACGTGCTACGCACCTGCGCGGTCACGGCAGGCCACCGTGGCAGCATGGGACCCTCTTCGATCGGGACCGGGACGAGAGGATCGTCGATGGCGCTGTCGGTGGCCGAGGAGGACCGCATGCAGCAGCAGGCACGCCTCCTGCTGCAGGACGCGCAGAACGGTGATCCCGAGCTGCGCCGCGCGGCGCTCGCCGGCCTCGGTCCCCTGCTCGACGAGGCACGGGACGCCGCCCCGGCCCCCGCTACGCTGGCCCGGCTGTTGCGGGTCGGCGTGCTCGTTCGCGACATGGCAGGCGAGGAAGGGGGCCCGGACACCCGGCCCGCCGACGAGCTGCTCGACGAGCTCGTCGCGCACGCCGTGACGAACGGCCTCGTCGAGTACGAGGCCGGGGCGCATGCGCTGCGCGGGCAGATCACCCTGGCCCGCGGGCGGCCCGACACGGCACTCGAGTCCGCCGCGCTCGCGCTCGTCGCCCTCGACACCGCGGCGCCGTCCTACCAGCGTGGCCGCGCCCTCACCGACGTCGGCATCCTGCTGGTGCACCTCGGTCTCGAGGACACCGCCGAACCCCTGCTGGAGCGCGCACACGCCGACATCACCCAGTTCGGCGAGCCGCGCCACCGGGTGATCAGCACAGCGAACCGGGTACACACGGCGGTCGTGCACGGCCTCGGTCTGGAGCGCGCCGCGATGCCCGCCGCCGCGGGCACCCGGTACCGCGACGCCGCACGGTGGGCCACCGAGGGCCTCGCCCAGTGGGAGACGCTCGACGCGGACCCCCTCGGCGAGGAGTACACCACCGAGCTGCACGTCGCACTGGCGCTGGCCACGGTCGCCGGGGTGGCGCCCCCAGGTCCCGACCAGCTCCCCGCGCTCGGTGCGCTGCTGCCCACCCTCCGCAGGACGGATCGGCGGTTGATGGCCGGTATCGCGCTGTCGCGGCTGCTGCACCGCGCCGGCGACCGGACCGCAGCGCTCGACGTCCTCGGCGAGGTCGTCGGGACAGCACCGGACCGCGACGTCGAGCGCCAGCTCCAGCTCGCCGCGGTCCGGGAGATCGCCGAGCTGCGGGTGGGCCTCGCGGCGGACGGCGGGCCCGTCGACCCGCTGCGCACCTACCTCTCCCAGGTCGAGGCTGAGCTGTGGGCGCTGCGCCGCTCCCGTGCGGAGGCGCTGACGTCGAGGCTCGCGAACGAGCGGCTGCGCCGCGAGCACGGACGGCTGTCGGCGCAGGCGGCGCAGGACCCGCTCACCGGGCTTGCGAACCGTCGTGCGATGCAGGATGCGCTCGGCAGGCTGCTCGGCGGCGACGGCGCCGGCACGTGGGTCGCCGTGGCGCTGCTCGACCTCGACGGGCTGAAGCGGGTCAACGACGCCGGGTCCCACGCCGCCGGCGACGCGGCGCTGCGGGCGATCGCGGTTGCCATGGCGGGTGCCGTCCGGGCCGACGACCTGGTTGCCCGCTACGGCGGTGACGAGTTCGTCCTCGTCATGCCGGGTACGGCGCCCGCCGAGGCGCTGGCCGCGGTGCAGCGGGTGGTCGACGCCGTCGCCGTACTCCCCAGCCACGCCGGCTTCCGGGTGACCACCTCGGCCGGGGTCGCCACCGTCGCCCCGGGGGTCGTCGCCGATCCCGAACGGGTGCTCGGCGAGGCCGACGCCGCGATGTATCGGGCCAAGGAGGCGGGGGGCAATAGAGTGATGGCGGCTACGCGCCCGTGAGTGCGTCACGGTGTTCCGGCACCCGTGCGCGCTTCCCGGGTCGTGACCGGGAATGATCCGCCGTGGTGTAACGGCAGCACCTCGGATTTTGGTTCCGAAGGTCCAGGTTCGAATCCTGGCGGCGGAGCAGCAGGCGCCGGGGCGGACGAACGTCGCGAGAGAGCAGCGGGAGGGGCGATGGGCGTGCCACTCACCCCGCCTGCTCGGGGCGACGTGGTGGCCCAGACCGCGCGCGTCGCCGTGGCTGCCACCTCCGACGACGAGCTCGTCGCACGCGCCAGGGAGCTGCTCGCCCGCACCCAGCGCGAGCGACCCGCAGCGCAGTCCGCCGGTGTCGCCGCCACCGACCTGCTCGTCGCCGAGGCGCGGCGCCGCCCCCGCCCCGACGTCCTCGGCCGGCTCCTGCGCTACGCGGCGGTGATCCGGCTCGGCACCGACAGCCACCTCGGCCAGGCGGACCCGCTGCTCGACGAGCTCACCACGCACGCCACCCGCCACCGTTTGCCGGTGCTGCTCGCCGACGCGCACGCGCTGCGTGCCCGCCGGGCTGTGCTGGCAGGCTCCGAGGAGGTGGCGCTCACCGATGCCGCGACCGCCCTCGCGCTGGTGTCCGACCTCCCCGGCCCGGACGCCCAGGACGAGCGCGCGCTGGCTTCGACACTCACCGACCTCGGCCTGGTGCTCACCCAGCTCGGGGCGCACGAGCTCGCCGACGAGGTGTTCGAGCGCTCGCAGTGGTTCCTCATGGCCACCGGAGGGTCCCTCGAACTGCTGGTCAACGGGCTCAACCGGCTGCGGCTGCTGCTGAGCTGGGCACTGCGGCTCGAGCGGGCGGGGCATGCCGAGCAGGCGAATGAGCGGTTCGCCGCCGCGGCCGGCGTGGGCCGGGCGGTCGAGCCGCTGTGGCGGCGGTCGATGTTCCAGTCCGACGACCGTCCCCCCGCCGAGCAGTGCGCCGTGCTGGGCGCGGCGTTCGCGCTCGCGGACCCCGGCGTTGGGCACGTCGCGCCGCTGCGGCACCTCTCGGGGCTCGCCGACGTCACGTCGGACCGCATCGTCGTCGCCATCGGTCTCGGCCGGAGCCTGGAGCGGTGCGGCAGGCACGCCGAGGCGGTGGGGGTGGTGACCGCGGCGCGCGAGGCGCTCACGACCGGCGCCGGGCGCACTGAGCCGATGCTGCAGCTCGCGCTGTCCCGCGAGGTCGCCCGGCTGCAGGAGGAGCTCACCGGGCCGGTCACCGATCCGATCCGGGCGTACGCCACCGCCCTCGAAACGGAGATGTGGGCGCTGCGGCAGGCCCGGATCGCGGCGATGCGCCATCAGGCCGACCACCTGCGCCTCACCCGCGAGCACGGTGCGGTCGCCGCAGCGGCCCGCTCCGACCCGCTGACGGGGCTGCTGAACCGCCGCGCGCTGGACGAACTGCTGGCACGCAGCCTCGCCGCGGGGGGCGTGTGTGCGGTCGCGCTGCTCGACGTCGACGGCTTCAAGAAGGTCAACGACCGGCATTCGCACGCGGTCGGTGACGAGGTGCTGCGCTCCGTGGCCGCCGCGGTGCGCGACGCGCTGCGCAGCGACGACACGGTGGCCCGCTACGGGGGCGACGAGTTCGTCGCCGTGTTGCCCGACACCGCGCTCCCCGCGGCCGGCGCGGCGCTGGAGCGGGCGGTGCGCGCGGTCGCGGAGC
>JALYQB010000446.1 GCA_030856045.1 Actinomycetota bacterium | reverse complement strand
CGGCGGACGTCTCGGGCAGCGGTACGCCGGGCGGGCGGCGTTCCCACGGTGCCCGGCGGAACCCGGGGCGCCGCTGCGCGGGAGGGGAACCCGCTCCGGGATCCGGCACCCGTGGCCTCCGCGTCTCGTCAGCACGGGCCGCACCCGCTGGGAGCGCATCGTAGCGGGAAACTGGGGGAAGGTGCAGGTCAGGAGCGCGCAGCGCAGCGGCGATCGGCTGCGGCGCCGGCGAGGGTGACGCGGCCTGCGTGCCGGTAGGCCACCGCGTTGCGGCCGGACTGCTTCGCCGCGTACAGCAACTCGTCGGCCCGGTGCAGCATCGCGTGCACCGAATGGTCACCGTCGTCGGCGGGGGCGCCTGCCTGCTGGGTGAGCCCGATGCTCACCGTCACCCGGAGGTCGGTGACCATCATGTGCCAGGGGTGCCGCTCGACACGGTCCCGCGCGACCTCACAGATCGTCACCGCGTCGACGTGGTCCACGTCGGGCAGCACGAGGACGAACTCCTCGCCGCCGTAGCGGGCGCAGAAGGCGTCGTCGGGCAGACCGGCGCAGAGCACCTCCACGACCCGCTGCAGCACCCGGTCGCCCAGCAGGTGACCGTGCGTGTCGTTGACGAGCTTGAAGAAGTCCAGGTCGACGAGGGCGACGGCGAGCCCTCGCGGATCGCCCGAGAGGTCGTCGAGCCGCTGGTCGAGGTAGCGGCGGTTGTAGCTGTCGGTGAGGCTGTCGCGCAGGCTCTGCTCGCGCGCCTCGGCGTGCTCGCGACGCAGCCGGGTGACCTCGCGGCGCAGCTGCTCCGGCACCGGCGGTGGGGTGATCGCGCCGACGGTGAGGTCCACCGCCGCGCGCAGGTGCTCATAGGCGTCGCGCCACTGTCCCCTCGACGCCTTCAGCGACGCCATGGACTCGTGCAGCTCGGCGAGCCGGGCACGTTCGGGCTCACCGGCCGACGAGGGGAGCGGTTCGGCCTCCGCACCGACCTCCGATCGCGCGATGGCCACGACGTACACCTCCTCGCTCCCCAGAGGTGTCGTCGGATCCGTCGTGCACCTTGAGCGTCTGTGCCCGAGTTCGCCCCGATTGGACGAACGCCGTCACCGCCGTCAGCCGCCCGAGTGCGGCAGCTCCGCGTCGGCCGGTACGCAGGTGTCCATCGGGTCGTCGAGCCACCCCGCCGGCAGTGCGACCGCGCCCGGGGAGCCCTGCCGGCCGCGGGGCCCGGCGTCCTCGGGGAACGGCGCGTCGGGGTCGAGGCGGGCGAGCAGGCCGTCCAGCTGGGCGAAGCTCGACACCATCCCCAACCCGCGCCGCACCTCACTGCCCACCGGGAAGCCATGCAGGTACCAGGAGGTGTGTTTGCGCAGGTCACGCAGGCCCTTATCGACGCCGAGGTGCTCGGTGAGCAGCACCGCGTGGCGGCGCAGCGTCGCGGCGACCCGGCCCAGATCGGGAGTGTCCGGCAGTGCTCGTCCCCGGAATGCCGCCGCCAGTTCTCCGAACAGCCACGGCCGTCCGAGGCACCCCCGGCCGACGACCACGCCGTCGCAGCCGGTGTGCTCGACCATGCGCAGCGCGTCGGCGGCGGTGAAGATGTCGCCGTTGCCGAGAACGGAGATCGACGTCACGGCCCGCTTCAGCGCGGCGATCGCATCCCAGTCGGCGGTGCCGGAGTAGCGCTGGGCCGCGGTGCGCGCGTGTAGGGCGACGGCCGCGGCGCCGGCGTCCTCCGCAAGCCGGCCGGCGTCGAGGAAGGTGGTGTGCTCGTCGTCGATGCCGATGCGGAACTTGACGGTGACCGGGATCGGCCCCGCTGCGTCTACTGCCGAGCGGACGATCTCGCCGAACAGCGCCCGCTTGTACGGCAGCGCCGCCCCACCGCCGCGGCGGGTGACCTTGCGGACAGGGCAGCCGAAGTTGAGGTCCACGTGGTCGGCGAGGTCCTCGTCGCGGACCAGCTCGACGGCCTTGCGCACGGTCGCCGGGTCGACCCCGTAGAGCTGCATCGAGCGGGGGTGCTCGTCCGGGTCGAAGGTGACCATGTGCAGCGTGCTGGGGTGGCGCTCCACCAGCGCCCGCGACGTGATCATCTCGCAGACGAGTAATCCCCCGCCCCCCGCCCCACCAGTCCAGCCCCCGTACTCCCGGCACAGCCGACGGAACGCGACGTTCGTGATGCCGGCCATGGGCGCGAGCACGACCGGCGGATCGACCTCGAACGGCCCGATCCGCAGCGGTGTCCGCACGCTGTCCACGCCCCCAGTATCCCCGCGTGTCCGCCGGTCCGGTGGTGCGTGTCCGCCGGTCCCGTCGCGCATCCTGGCCGGGCTCGGCGACGAGTGCGTCAGTCGTCCTCGTCGAGGTCGATCTCGGCGACCTGGTCCACCGCGTCCGCCTCGGTGGCCTCCAGCGGCAGGTCCTCCGGTGCGGTCGGCGGCTCGGGCGTGCGGTCGGCGGTCTGCTGCTGCTCGGCAGCGTCTACGGGGTCAGCGTCATAGCGGTCCACGTGCGACACCGTACGCCCGGGGATCACAGCCAGTCGCGGTACTTGAAGATCGCGTAGAGGCTGACGGCGACGACGAGCATGAGCAGCAGCGCGAAGGCGTACCCGAAGCGCCACTGCAGCTCGGGCATCACGGTGAAGTTCATGCCGTAGATGCCGCCGATCAGCGTCGGCGCGAAGAGGATCGCTGCCCACGACGAGATCTTCTTGACCTGCTCACCCTGCGCCAGGCTGGTCTCGGTGAGCCGGACCGTCTCCTCGTTCTGCCGCTGCCCCACCATCGCCGCGTTGACACTGAGGATGTTGCCCAGCAGCTCGCGGAAGGCGTCGACCCGGTCCGCGATGCGGGTGGCGTGGTCCTGCACGTCGCGCAGCGCGCGCTGCAGCTCGACGTCCACTCGGTACTCGTCGAAGCCGCCGGCGAGGGACTCGAGCATCGCGACGAGGGGCTGGCAGGCCCGCTGGAACTCGATGACCTCACGGGAGAGCTGGTAGATGCGCCGGGAGACTGCCGGGTCGCCGCCGAAGACCTGTGACTCGATCTCGTCGATGTCGGTCTGCAGCCCGGCGACGACCGGGACGTAGTCGTCGACGACCCGGTCGAGGATCGCGTAGAGGACCGCCTCGGGGCCGTGCTTGAGGAGCTCCGGGTCGCTCTCCAGACGCTTGCGCACCAGGGAGAGGTCGGGCTTGCTGGCGTGACGGACCGTGACGACGAAGTCGGTGCCGATGAAGACGTGCAGCTCGCCGATCTCGACGACTTCCTCGTGGTCGACGTAGCGCGCCGGGCGCAGCACCACGAAGAGGGTGTCGCCGTAGCGCTCCAGCTTGGGGCGCTGGTGGGCGTGCACGGCGTCCTCGACGGCGAGCTCGTGCAGGGAGAACTCGGCGGCGACGGAGCTCATCTCGTCGTCAGCTGGGCGGTAGAGACCGATCCAGGCCATCGCACCGCCGGACGCCGAGCAGCGGCGGCGCATCAGCTCGTAGGTCTGCTCCAGTGACTCCGGTTCCTCATCGCGCTTGCCGTCCACGTAGACCGCGTTGTCGACCACCGCCATCGTCCGGCCTCCTCGCCCGCTGGCTGCATCGTGCCCGATGGGCGTGCTGTGTGCGGTGCTGAGCCCGACGCGGTGTGCCGGTGGCTACGATGTTGGTCGGCCTGCGGTCGCGTCCGGCTGTCCCCGCTGGTCAGGGCCTCTAGCTCAATCGGCAGAGCAGCGGACTTTTAATCCGCGGGTTCGGGGTTCGATCCCCCGGGGGCCCACCGCCTGACCTGCGGCGGAGCTGCTCCACAGTGGACTCAGGCCCTCATGCGAGAGCGGTGTGACAGCGCACTGACCCCGAGCGCGACCGCACCGGACCCCCGGCGTCCGGTTCCGGTGCGGTCGCACCGTTTCGTGACCCGGTCGTCCCGGTGGAGTGGGGGAGTCGCGCCGGGACGGCCGGGGTCTATGGGAGCGACGTTCCGCCCGCACCGGGGTCGGGAAGCTCGGAGCTCACGACGAGAGCGCACGGCATGCACAGTGCACCGGCGGGACCGGCGGTGGGTGAGAGCAGCTCCGTGGGCAGCGTGTGTGAGCGGGGTCACCGGCCGTCGAGGTCGTTCAGTCGCGGTGTGGACCGGAGCCGGGAACACGTCCTCGACGTGGACGCCCACAGGTCGAGTATTGGCAGGCAACCGTGGAGGAGGTGCACGCCATCGACGTCGTAGCGGCGGTTCGTGCCGCGCGGCTGAGCCGAGGCTGTAGCGATGCCCGGGCGAGCGGGGCCGCTGGGCGGTGTGACGACACCAGAATCGACCGGATTCGGCGTCATCGGCGCAGAAAGCCGGTGCGCGGCGGCGGGTGCGTTGGTAGCGTCCACTGCATGATCAGTTGAGATGTTTTCCCGCGCTCCGAGCGCAGATCCCGCCCGCCGGTTTCGCGGGCGCCGACTTCCTGGGCAGCGCGGTCGCCCGGACCCTGTTCCCCGTCTCGCTGCTGTCGACCGTTCCTCGCCCCGGGCGGGCCGCCGGACACGGCCGCCGCCGATCACGCAGTTCCCTCGAGCCGAGGAGATCCCTATGGCTGCACATCGCAAACCCACCCGTCCGCACGAACCGACCCCGGCCGACGCCGCGCCTTCGACCCCGGCCGACGCCGTGCCTCCGGTCGCCGAGTCACCCGGGCCGGTCCCGGACGGCAATCGCCTAACCCGGCGCGAGCGGCGCAGGGCCGCGAACCAGTCCGGTCGCGCCGGCAAGGTGCAGCCGAGCCGAGGGCAGGGTCTCGTGCCTAACCCGCGGCAGTACTCCACCCGCCGCCGCGGCTGACATCGGCACCGGCCGGGTCCGCGAGCCGCGTGCCCGGCCGGTGCCAGTCCCTTCGGCCTTCGGTCCTGCGGGTCGCCGCGATAGGTTCACGGTCGACTCCTCGACCTGGAGGCCGCGCATGCTGTTGCCGGTGGCGACCGGCTGTCGGTCACTTTTTGGCCCGGTGACACGTGCCGCGTTCTGGTGCCAACGTCCGCCCGGCGGCCGGGTACGGAGAGGTGGCTGCATCGGCCGCCGACCGCCGAACCTGATCCTGGTCATGTCGGCGAAGGGAGCGTGACGATGCGCCTCACCGAGCGGCTGTGGGCGGAGATCGACGACGTCTACACGGCGATTCTCGACCACCCGTTCATCACCGGCCTCACCGATGGCGGCCTGCCGCGGGAAGCCTTTCGGTATTTCATCGTGCAGGACGCGCATTACCTGCGTGGCTTCGCCCGTGCGCTCACTGTCTGCGCGGCGAAGGCGCCGGACGAGCACGGCACGGTGATGTTCGCCGAGCACGCCGCGGGGGCGATCCGCGCGGAGCAGGAAATGCACGCGGAGCTGGCGGGCCAGCTGGGGCTCACTCCCGAGCAGCTCGCCGCGCAGCCGGTCGGCCCGACCACCCGGGCGTACGGCAGCTATCTCCTCGCGACCGCGTACGGCGGGTCGTTCGCCGAGGGTCTCGCCGCCGTGCTGCCCTGCTACTGGATCTACGCGCGGGTGGGCGAAGCGCTGCTCGAACGCTCCTCGCCCGACCCGCTCTACGCCCGGTGGATCTCGATGTACGGCGGCGAGGAGTTCCAGGCCACCGTGGACGACGTGCTTGTGCTCACCGACCGCGTCGGCGCAGAGCTGTCCGATGTGGAGCTCGGCAGGGTGCGGGAGCACTTCGTCACCACGTCCCGCTACGAGTGGATGTTCTGGGACGCCGGCTACCGCCAGGAGACGTGGCCGATCTAGGCGCTGACGGGCCTGTCCGGGAATGATCACGGGTGGTAGGCAGGCGTGCGGGAGGTCCGGGTGCGGATCAGGCACCTCGGTCGCTGAGCTCAGCCGAGCGTCGTGAGCTCACGTGCTGAACAGCAACGTTGGTCTGGCGCGATCACGACGGTGCCTCCCCGGCGCCGGACTGGGTGTCCACCACGCCGCGGATCGGCGGCGGTCCGTGTCGTCGCGTGTCGGTACCATCGCGGCCATCCAAGCCCGCCACCGGGAAGAGGCACCGCTGTGGACTCCGCCGAGGACCTCCCCACGATCGGTGGGCGCATCCTGGAGCTGCGCCGGGGCGTGTACTCCCAGATCGACCTCGCGACTGCTGCTGATGTCAGTGTGGACGTGATCCGAAAGCTGGAGCAGGGCCGGCGGCAGACGGCATCGATCGGCACCTTGCAGCGTATCGCGCGCGTGCTCGACGTCGACATCGGTGACCTGTTGGGTCGCTCCCGTCCGGTGCCGTCCGGTGGTGAGCACCAAGCGCGGGTGTTGGCGATCCGCGACGCGCTGACCAGTGTGGATGATCTCCTGGGTGAGCTGGACGACGCTGATGCTCCCGACCTGGCGGAGTTGGGCCGCTCCCTTACCTACGGCTGGGGGGCCTATTGGGCCGGCCGGTACGGGCCGCTGGCGGCGATGTTGCCCCGGCTGTTGGCCGAGGCTCGCGCCGCGACGCATGGGGCCGCCGCGCCTGGCGGTGGCCGGGTGGCCGACCTCGCCGCGCAGGTCCACCAGCTCGCGGCCGGCACGTTGCTCCGTCTCGGTGCGGCCGACCTCGGGCACGTCGCGGCACGGGAGTCGCTGCGGTTGGCCGCGATGGCGTCGGACCCGCTGCGCGAGGCCGCGATGCGCTCGACCATGACCTACGTGCTCATTCGGCAGGGACGCTTCACCGATGCCGAGCGGGTCGCCGTAGCTACCGCGGTTGATGTGCAGCCCTCCGGTGACGCGACCACACCCGAGCTGCTGCGCGGCGCTACCGCGGCCGCCCGCGACGGTCGCGCCGGGGCGGCCGCAACGTTGCTCGGTGAGGCGGGCGAGATGGCCGGGCGCACCGGGGTCGACCGCACCGACTACGAGATGGTGTTCGGCCCGTCGAACTGGGTCATGCAGTCCGCCGACGTCGCGGTGGTCGGCGAGGACTACCCCGCCGCCGTGGCCGTGGCACGTCGGATGCCACCGGGCTCCGCGCTCCCGTTGGCAGCCCGGTCTCGGCACCTCACCGATGTCGTGCATGCGCAGCTGCGGCTGGGCAACGACCGGGCCGCCGAGGCGGCGCTGCTGACCCTGGAGCGCGGCGCCCCGGATTGGACCGTGCACCACCGGCTGCCGCGCATGCTCGTCGGCGAGCTCCTGACTCGGCGGCGTCCCTCGGTGGCGCTGCGCGAGCTGGCCGGGCGACTCGGCGTCACCCCGGGCACGACGACGCTGCACCCGTCCGAGGAATAGGGCACCAGGTCCTACCCTGCTCACGGCGCCGGCCACCACGATCATGGCCGTGATCGTTGCTCTGTGCCGCGCCGCCGGCACCGCAACCGGGGCGCATAGTGAACGTGGGGTACTCAGCGGACCCGTGGCTGCTCGCAATCGCGACGGTGGTGCTGCTGCTCGCGACTTGCCCGGCTGGCCCGAACGACGGCGCCTGTCACGCCCTCGACGCCGCGCACGCGACCGGTGGTCTTACCCGCGGCTGGGCGCAGGCGCTCTGCGGGCACACCATGCGTGCGCCGCGGACGGGCTGCCTGATCCTGACCGGATGGGTACCGCGCTCTGAGTCCGGCGTCGACCCCGACCGCCGCCGGGCCGGTCGGCCTTCACCTGACGTCTACGCGATGGGCAGTCACGGCCGAAGCCTGGATCAACCGGCCTGGCGAGCATTTGCAGCGGCGTCCACAAGCTCCTCTGTCAAGCGGTGGGTATTGATCAGCTCGCCGGTGGATGTGCGATCCACGTCGGAGGGGGCGGTAATGGCGTCGGAGAGTCGCCTCTTCAGGGTGCCCGTGCACCACGCGGCTAGACCGAGGCGGTAGCGACGCCCCGACGAGAGGGCCGCTGGGCGGCGTGGCGGAACCAGAAGCGATGGCGCAGCCTATAGCATCTGCGGTATGACCTGGGGTACCGTGGAGCTGGAGCCGGAGGTCCGGGAGTGGCTCGAAGGGCTGAGCACGGCTCAGTTCGCCACGGCAGCGTTCTACGTCGATCTGCTCGCCGAGCAGGGTCCGCTGCTGGGCGAGCCGTACACGCGCCAGCTCGACGGCAGGCTGCGGGAGCTGCGGTTCCACCTGCAGGGTCGGGCGGTACGGGTGACCTACTGGATCGCCGCTGGGCGACGGATCGTGCTGCTGACGGTGTTCATGAAGACCCGGATGCGGGAGAGCCGAGAAGTCGACCGAGCGCGGCGCGCGCTGGAGCGATGTAGTGCCGCGGAGCACACCGTGGACGAGGAGGACGAGGAGTGAGCGAGATGGCCGAGCGGACCGACTGGCAGGAGTTGCGGGGCCGGCGGATGGCCGAGTCCGGCGCATCGGAGGCCTACGAGGCCGCCCGGCTGGCTTTCGAGCTCGGTCGGCGGGTGCGTGAGCTTCGGGTTGCGCAAGAGTTGAGCCAGACCGAACTCGCGAAGCGCGCTGGAATGACCCAGCCGGCAGTGGCTCGGTTCGAGGCGGGTGGGACGGTGCCAACGCTCCCCGTCCTTGAGCGGCTCGCCCGATCCTTGGGAGTTGCGTTGACGGTGCAGCTGGCGCCATCCCCGGTGGCCTAGGGCGAAGTCAGAGCCAGTCCGGGAGGCGGTGGTGTGGGTGGTCGTATGAGGGCACCACAGGGTGAGGCGTGCCGGGGGCGATGCAAGGGCACGAGCCGGTCGTCTGTCCCCGAACAGGTCGCGAAGGGAACCGAGGGCTCCGTTTCCTGACGGGCCTCGTCGAGTCCAGTGCGCCCCCGTGGATGTGACCGCGATGATCGAGCACACTGACGGGGTTGACCAACACGGTGCTCGATACTGCCCTGGATGCGGGGAGAAGCGAGCACCTGGGCTTCGACAAGCCGCGGCGTTTCTGCCTGACGGAGCACGGCGCCTGCTCCAGCATCGCGGTAGAGCAGCTGGCTGAGCAGGGTCGAGGAGCGCCAATGCCGAGACGGAAGGTACTCACGCTGCCGGTGGTACTGACCGAGCACGTCTTCGACAAGGTCCGCTCGATCGATATGGCCTTGGCTGAATTCGAGGAGTAGGAGACCGAGCCCGGTCGGCTCAAGGAACTCGTCCTCGTGATCGACTGGAGGCGTTCGCTGCACGTGGTCGTCATCGTCGACCAGGGTCCGTGGTGAGGAGCGTATCGTCACGGTCTACGAGCCGGATCCCGAACGGTGGAGCCACGACTACCGCAGGCGGAGGCGCTGATGCGATGCGAGGAGTGCGACAACGGCGAGCGGCGCCGGGCGCGTCGTGCGCGGCTCGCGGAGCGTGAGGGCCGGACGGCGCTGGTACTCGGTGTTCCGGTGGAGGTCTGCCCGTCATGTGGGCAGGTGTGGCTCACGATGGATGTCGCCAAGCGCCTCGACGCCCTCTTCGACCGGCTACTCGCCAGCGGTGCCGAGTCTGCCCAGGTTCACTGGGAGGAGCCCCGGG
>JALYQB010000432.1 GCA_030856045.1 Actinomycetota bacterium | reverse complement strand
GTGCGCGCGTGGCGGCCGCACCCGCGGCCGCGCCCGCGCCCCCGGCGTCCGCTGCTCGGGGCGCTCACCACCCCGGGGATGCGCACGCTGGCCGTGGCGGTGTTCGGCTTCGGCGTGATCATCGGCGTGGTCGAGGTGGCCGTGCCCGCGTCGGCGACCCTCGCCGGGCACGCGGCGGTCGGGGGCGCGCTGCTGGGGGTGTGGTCGCTGAGCTCCGTCATGTTCGGCGTCGCCTACGGCTCCCGTCCCTGGCCCCGGCCGCTGCACCTGCGGCTGCCGGCGTTGCTGGCGGGGTTCGCGCTGCTCGTGTCGTTGCTCGCGGTGCCGTCCACCCTGGCGGGACTGGGGTTCGCGATGCTGGTCGCCGGCGTGCTCATCACCCCGCAGGCGACGGCGCACTCGGCGGTGATCGACCAGGTCGCGCCCGTGGGCACCGCTGCCGAGGCGTTCGGCTGGCTGATCACCGCGGTGACGCTCGGCCTCGCCGCGGGGCAGTCCGGCAGCGGTGCGCTCGTCGAGTCCGTGGGGCCTCGGGTGGCGTTCCTGGCCGCGACCGCCGCGGGCCTGTCGTTGGCCGGCGTCCTGTGGCTGCGCAGGGCGACGCTGCTGCCCGCTCGGACCTCCGGCGCCGCACCGCGCTCCACGGTAACCCTCGCCGCCCACTGACCGTGAGTGGCGTTGCGAGTCATGACTCACAACGCCACTCACGAGGACTCGTGGAGGTAGTCGAGCTGGGCGCGCACCGACCACTCCGCGGCGGGCCACAGCACCGGGTCGACGTCGGCGTAGACGATCTCGACGACCTGCCGGGGCGCCGCGTCGCGGCCGAGCTGTGCGACCGCGGCACGCACCTCGTCGAGGCGCTGCTCGCGGTGGGCCAGATACTCCCGCGCGGTCGTTGCGGCATCGGCCAGTTCGGGGCCGTGGCCGGGCAGCACCGCGGTCCCGGGATCGAGCGCGGCCAGGCGACGCAGCGACGTCAGGTAGTCGGCGAGCCGGCCGTCCGGGTGTGTGATGACCGTCGTGCCTCGGCCGAGCACCGTGTCACCGGTGAGCACGGACGGCGGCCCGTCGCCCTCGACCAGGAAGGACAACGAGTCGGCGGTATGCCCCGGGGTCGCGAGCACCCGGACCTCGACACCCGCCGCGGCCACCACGTCGCCCTCGGCGAGACCCTCGGAGCCCAGGCGGTGCACGGGGTCGAGCGCGTGCACGGGTGCGCCGACCAGCTCCGCGAAGCGGCACGCGCCCGCCGCGTGGTCGGGGTGGCCGTGGGTGAGCAGCACCTGCGCCACGGGGCCGTGTGCCGCGACCCGCTGCAGGTGCGCCTCGTCGTCGGGGCCGGGGTCCACGACGACCCAGGCCTCGGTGCCAGGGGCGCGCAGCAGCCACGTGTTCGTTCCGTCGAGCGTCATCGGCGACGGGTTGTCCGCGAGCAGCACCGACGCGTGCGCCGTGACGGGCCGCAGCTGTCCGTACGCCGGGTACGTCACGGTTCGAGGTGCCCCACGGCACCCGAGTAGCGGGGATCACCGGGCAGCACCATGCGAATCCTGCCGCCGTCGCGGATCACCTTGGGCATGATCTTCTCGATCGTGCGTTGCGTGCCGATCGCCGCGTCCAGGGACCCGCACTCGGCGAGCTCCGTGAGCGTGACCCACGTCGGCGGCAACAGGCCGACCTCGCGTGCCCGCCACCTGGCCAGGGCCTTCTCCGGGGAGATCCATCCCGCCCCGTCCGCCTCCGACGTCGCCCCGTCCGCCCGCTGCCCGCTCGGCATCACCGCCAGGAAGAACCGGGCGTCGTACCGGCGCGGCTCCTCCTCCGGCGTGACCCAGTTCGACCAGGGCCGCAGCAGGTCCGCCCGCAGGACCAGGCCGTGCTCGGCGAGGAACGCCGCCAGGGACAGCTCGCGGGACTCCAGCGCCGCCCGGCCCTCGGCGTAGCGGAATGCGTCCGCGACGACAGCATGAGAGACGGGCGGCTGGGGGTCCGGCCCGGCCAGCAGCACGCCGCACTCCTCGAACGTCTCGCGCACCGCCGCGCACACCAGCGCCCGCGCCAGTCCCGGGTCGCACCCGAACACGTCGGCCCACCAGTCCGGGTCCGGGCCGCTCCAGGCGACGGAGACGTCGCTGTCGCGCCGGTCGACACCACCGCCGGGGAACACCGTCATCCCGCCGGCGAACGCCATCCCGGTGACCCGGCGCTGCAGGAACACCTGTAGCTCGCCCTCGCGCTCCCGCAGCAGCATCACCGTCGCCGCGTCCTTGGCGGGCACGAACTCGTGACCCCTGGCGAGCTGGACGTCGCCGAGCAGGCTGATGCGGTCGGGCAACTCGGGCATGGACGTCACTGTAAGGTCACCCGTGGCTTGATCACTGTGAGCGGTCGCCCCGCCGCGGTCCTGCGCCCGGCCGCGGACCGGACGTGGCGGCGGCACGAGGACATCGCCGAGCCGCGACTGCGCACACCCACGGCGCGCGCTTCTACACCCGTAACCCCGGTGACCTGCGCGTGCTCGACGTCGTCACCATCTGAGCTACGCCGCGACCTCGACGACGAGCTCGACCTCGACCGGCGCGCCGAGCGGCAGCTCCGCGACCCCCACCGCGGACCGCGCGTGGACCCCGGCGGCGCCGAACACCTCGCCGAGCACGTCCGACGCCCCGTTGACCACCGCGGACTGCGCCGTGAACCCCGGTGCGGACGCGACGAACCCGACCACCTTCACGGCCCGCACGACCGAGTCCAGCCCGACCAGCCCGTCCACCGCCGCGAGGGCGTTGAGGGCGCAGATTCGCGCCAGCTCCTGCGCCTGCGCCACGTCGATCTCGGCGCCCACCTTCCCGGTGGCGGCCAGCTCCCCGTCGACGAGTGGCACCTGCCCTGCGGTGAAGACGAGCGAGCCGGTCCGCACTGCGGGCGCGTACGACCCCGCAGGCGTCGCGATCGAGGGCAGCGGGATCCCGAGCTCGGCCAGGCGCGCGGTCCAGCCGCGGTGTTCGATAGTCCGGTCGCTGCGCTCGCTCACGACTTCGGGCGCTTGAGATAGGCGACGAGCTGCTCCCCCGTGGGCCCGGGCAGGACCGTCACGAGCTCCCACCCGTCGGCGCCCCACTGGTCGAGGATCTGCTTGGTCACGTGCGTCAGCAGCGGAACGGTGGCGTACTCCCAGGTCGTCATCGGGGCAGCCTACGACCCCTCGGAAGTGCTTCCGTACGCGGTAACACCGACCTGCACCGACCAGGACCCAACGCATAGGCTCCGGCCGTGACGTCACCCGGATGGCCCGACGCGCCGGCACCAGACAGGTTGGGCGCAGTGCGGCTGCACGTGGTCACCGGCAAGGGCGGCACCGGCAAGACCACGGTGGCGGCGGCGCTCGCACTGGCGCTGGCGACCGACGGCAAGCGCACCCTGCTCGTGGAGGTCGAGGGCCGCCAGGGCATCGCCCAGCTGTTCGACACCCCGCCGCTGCCCTACGAGGAGCGGCGCATCGCGGTCGCGCCCACCGGCGGCGAGGTGAAGGCGCTCGCCGTCGACGCCGAGGCCGCGCTCATGGACTACCTCGCGATGTTCTACAACCTCGGCTTCGCGGGCCGCACGCTGCGCCGCATGGGCGCGGTCGAGTTCGCCACGACACTCGCCCCCGGCCTGCGCGACGTGCTGCTCACCGGGAAGGTCATGGAGGTCACCAACCGCACCGTGAAGGGTATGCACGTCTACGACGCGGTGGTCCTCGACGCCCCGCCCACCGGCCGCGTCGTGACCTTCCTCGACGTCACGCGCGCGATGGCCGACCTCGCCAAGGTCGGCCCGATCCACAATCAGAGCGACAAGGTCGTGCGGCTGCTGCACTCGGCGCAGACCGCGGTGCACGTCGTCACCCTGCTCGAGGACCTGCCGGTGTCCGAGACGCTCGACGCCATGGCCGAACTGGCTGCCGCCGACCTGCGGCCCGGGGTGGTGCTGGTGAACCGCGCGCGGCCCGCGCGCCTGCCGAACCGGTCGGTCACCGCGGCGGCGGGCGGGCGCGTCGACGCGTCCCGGGTGCGCACCGGCCTCGGCGCGGCGGGGCTCGACCTGTCCCCCGAGGTGATCGACGGGCTGGTCACCGAGACCGTGGAGCACGCCATGCGCGTCGAGCTCGAGCAGCGGGCCCGCGCGCGCCTCACCGAGGCGGGGACGCCGACCGTGGAGCTGCCCGAGCTCACCGAGGTCGGCAGCGACGGGGTGGACCTCGGCGGCGTGTACGAGCTCGCCGAGCAGCTACGCGCGGAGGGGCTACGGTGAGCCCGGCCCGGACGGCGCCCACGCTGGACGTCGACGCGCTGCTCGAAGACCCCGGGACCCGCGTCGTCGTGTGCTGCGGGTCCGGCGGCGTCGGGAAGACCACGACCGCCGCGGCGCTCGCGCTGCGCACAGCGGAGGGCGGGCGCTCGGTCGTCGTCCTCACCATCGATCCGGCGCGGCGGCTGGCGCAGGCGCTCGGCCTGGCCGAGCTCGGCAACTCGCCGCGACGTGTCGAGGGCATCACCGCGGTGGACGAGGCGGGCGGCTCGCTGCACGCGATGATGCTGGACATGCGCCGGACCTTCGACGAGATGGTCCAGGCGCACGCCAGCCCCGAGCGGGCCGCGCAGATCCTCGACAATCCCTTCTACCAGACGATCTCGTCGTCCTTCGCCGGCACGCAGGAGTACATGGCCATGGAGAAGCTCAGCCAGCTCGTCCACACGGGGCGCTGGGACCTCATCGTGGTGGACACACCACCGTCGCGCTCCGCCCTGGACTTCCTCGACGCCCCGCAGCGGCTGGCCTCGTTCCTCGACGGCCGCATGATCCGGCTGCTCTCGGCCCCCGCGCGGGCAGGTGGCCGCGGCATGCGGCGCCTCGTCGGAGCCGGGTTCGGGATCTTCGCCAAGGCCGTCTCGACGATCCTGGGCGGGCAGCTGCTCGCCGACGCCTCCGCGTTCGTGCAGGCCTTCGACACCATGTTCGGCGGGTTCCGCGAGCGGGCCGACGCCACCTACCGGATGTTGCGCTCACCGGGCACGCAGTTCGTGGTGGTGGCGACGCCCGAGATCGACGCGCTGCGCGAGGCCGCCTACTTCGTGGACCGGCTCGCCGGTGAGCGGATGCCCCTCGCAGGCCTGGTGCTCAACCGCACCCACCCGCTGCACGCCCAGCTGTCCGCGACCCGCGCCGAGGCCGCCGCCGAGCGGCTGGAGGACGACGGCGGGTCGCCGCTCGCCGCGGCGGTGCTCCGGCTGCACGCCGACCGGGTGGTCACCGCCGACCGGGAGAAGCGACTGCTCGCGCGGTTCTGCCGGGCGCATCCGGCCGTCCCGGTCATCGGAGTGCCTGCCCTGGCCCGTGACATCCACGACCTGCCAGGGCTGCGCGAGATGGGAGATCGCCTCGCAGGCGCCTGAGTCACCCCGCGCGGGCGTCCGGTGAGCCGGCGGCGCGGGCGAGTACCGCGTGCCAGTTCTGCACGTCCGGGCGGCGGCGGAGCAGGGCACGACGTTCCCGCTCGGTCATCCCGCCCCAGACACCGAACTCGATGCGCCGGTCCAGCGCCTCGGCAAGGCACCGTGCGCGCACCGGACACGGCGCGCACACCCGCTTCGCCTCACGCTGGGCGGCGCCCCGTACGAACAGCCGGTCCGGATCCTCGCGGCAGGCGCTGCGCACCCGCCAGTTCTCCGTCACGGCGACACCGGTCGTTCCCATCCCCACGCACTCCCCTCGTCCCGACGGACACGCCCGGCGTCCGGCCGGTCGTCCGGACCGACCAGCACGGTCCGGCATCGTGTCGTGTGAGACTCCGACGGGTCAGAGGTGGAACCGGTTCCCCTCGACTCGTCATAGGTTCGACGTTGTCCGCGCAGGTCACCGTGATCGGGGGCGCCTGACCTCGTACACCCTCCGTGACCAACTCTTTCGGGTGTCGAGAGAGACGACTGCGGCAACCGCGTAGTCTCGTCGGAGTGCAGATGGGCATCGCTCTGTGGCGGCTGGTCGGCCTGTGCCTGCTCGCTGGGGTGCTGGTGGCGGGGATGCTCTTCCCGGTCGCCGGGGGGCTGGGCGCGCTGTCCAACCGGGCCAGCGACACGGTGAACAGCGTGTCGTCCGAGCTGGTGGACGAGCAGGTTCCGCTCGTCACCACGATGACCGACTCCGCAGGCGTCCCCATCGCGTACCTCTTCGACCAGAACCGTTTCGAGGCCGAGCCCGCCGACATCGCCGACACGATGAAGGCCGCGATCATCGCCATCGAGGACCGCCGGTTCTTCGAGCACGACGGCGTGGACTGGCGCGGCATCACCCGCGCGGCCGCCACGAACGTGACCTCCAGCGGCAGCGCGTTGGAGGGCCAGGGCGCCTCGACGCTGACGATGCAGTACGTCAAGAACTACCTGCTCTACGCCGTCGCGGACACCGAGGCCGAGCGCGCCGCCGCCGTCGAGACGACGCCCGCCCGCAAGCTGCGCGAGATCCGCGTCGCACTGCAGCTCGAGCGGCAGGCGGGCAAGGACGAGATCCTCGCCCGCTACCTCAACATCGTCTTCTTCGGCAACAACGCCTACGGCATCTCCTCGGCCGCCCGCACCTACTTCGACACCACGCCCGACCAGCTCACCGTGTCGCAGGCGGCGTTGCTCGCGGGTCTCGTCAAGTCCACCAGCACGTTCGACCCGGCGGACAACCCGGAGGCCGCGATCGGGCGGCGCAACCTCGTGATCGACGCGATGGTGGACGTCGGCTCGATCACCCGGCAGCAGGGCGAGGCGGCGAAGGCCGAGCCGCTCGGCATCCAGCAGCCGCTGACGGCGTTGGCGAACGGATGCGTCAGCGCGGGCCCCGCCGACGGGTTCTTCTGCCAGTACGCGCTGGACTACCTGGAGGCCACCGGGCTCGACCCCGCGGAGCTCAAACGCGGTGGCTACCTCATCCGCACCACGCTGGACCGCCGCGCAAGCGACCTCGCGAAGGGGGCCGCGGAGGACCAGGTGCCGACGCAGACCCAAGGCATCGCCAACGCGATGTCGATCGTGCAGCCTGGCCGCGACAAGCACCGGGTGATCGCACTGGTCTCCAGCCGCGACTACGGCCTCGACTCCGAAGCGGGGCAGACGTCATTCGCGCAGCCGTCCACCCCGCAGCCCTTCGGTGCCGGGTCGATCTACAAGATCTTCACGGCAGCCGCCGCGCTGGAGAAGGGCCTCGGGATCGAGAGCCGGGTTCCGGTGCCCAACGGCTACACCTCGCGGGTGTACCGAAACGGCAGCGCGCCCTACACCGTGCGCAACGCAGGCAGCTACTCCAACGCGCCGCTGAGCCTGCAGAACGCGCTCGCCCGCTCCCCCAACACCACGTTCGTGGTGCTGGCGGACCGCATCGGCTCCGTCGACCCCATCGTCGACATGGCTTACCGCCTCGGGATGCGGGCCAGCCTCGACGTGCGTGACGCGGAGGGCCGCACGATCGCGGAGGCGGTGAAGGCCGAGAAGCGGGGCTCGTACACGCTCGGGCCGGAGCCGACGAGCCCGCTGGACCTCGCGAACGTCGCGGCGACGCTGATGAGCGGCGGCACCTGGTGCCCGCCCACCCCGATCGAGAGCCTCACCGACCGCAACGGCAAGCCCGTTCCCGTTGCGGAACCGCCGTGCGAGCAGGCCGTGCCCGAGGGCCTCGCGAACACCCTCGCGGTGGGCCTGAGCAAGGACGACGCCCCCGGTGGCACCGCATTCGCGGCGGCGCAGAACGCCGGCTGGAGCCGTCCGATGCTCGGCAAGACGGGCACGACGCAGAACAACCGCTCCGCCGGGTTCGTCGGCGCCAC
The DNA here is from genome assembly GCA_030856045.1 of Actinomycetota bacterium. GTDB lineage: Bacteria > Actinomycetota > Actinomycetes > Mycobacteriales > Pseudonocardiaceae > JALYQB01. The sequence continues at coordinate 8,673 of JALYQB010000432.1, read as the reverse complement.
GCCGCAGTACGCGGGTGCGGCGATGGTCTGGCCGGACGGCAGCCGACCACGGCCTATCTGCGACACGGACCCGCCGCGGCTGTGCGGCTCCGGCAACATCTTCGGTGGGAAGGTCCCGGCGCGAACCTGGTTCAACACCATGATTCCGCTGCACGAGGGCCTTCCGGTCCTGCCGATGCCGCCGACCGACACCCGCTACGTCAAGGGCGGTGGCGACAGCCGGGTGCCCGATGTCGTGGGACTCGGCGAGAACGCGGCCCGGTTGGCGCTGGAGCGCGCCGGGTTCCGGGTGCAGTCCTTCGACTCGGACTCCTCAGAGCCGGTGGGCACCGTCACCTCGCAGAACCCGTCGGGTGTCGCGCTGCCCGGTGACCTGGTCACGATCGGGGTCAGTGACGGCACCGCAGCGCCCGTGGTGCCGGAGCCGGACCGGCCGACTTCCCAGCGGCCGCTCGCTCCGGAGTCCCCACAGCCGCCCGACATCCTGGAGGTCTCGCCGCCGCTACCGGGGCCCGAGCAGTTCCCGGAGCTACCGGAGCCGCCGGAGCCCCCGGAACCGCCGGAACCCCCGCCGCAGCTGGAGCTGGAGCCGTCACCACCGGTGCAGCCTCCCGCCTGACGCCGTCGAGGCCGGTCAGCCGGCGAGGGCTGCGCGCACCGCGACGGCCACCCGCGCGCCCTCGGCGCGGCCCGCCGTCTTTGCCGTGGCGGCCTTCATGACCTGACCCAGCTGGCGCTGACCAGGGCGCTCACCGAGCGCGGCGGTGACCTCCGCCACGGCGTCGTCGACGAGGCAGGCGAGCTCGGCGTCGTCGAGCTGCGCGGGGAGGTACGCGGCGAGGACGTCGCCCTCGGTGCGCTCCTGCGCTGCGAGGGCGTCCCGGCCCGCACCGGCGAACGCCTCGGCTGCCTCGCGGCGCTTCTTGGCCTCGCGGGCGAGCACCGCCCGCACTTCCTCGTCGGAGAGCTCGCGGGCGGACGACCCCGCCACCTCCGCGTTCGTCACGGCGGACAGCGCCATCCGGAGCGTCGCCACCACGGTGGTGTCCCGCGCCTTCATGGCGGCGGAGAGGTCGGTGCGCAACCGGTCCTTGAGCTGTGCCATGACGCAGACGGTAGCGGGCGCGGGGCGGACGTACGCTGGTGCGTCGTGACCACTGTCCGCCGCGCCGCAGCTTCGGCGGTGGGGCTCGGTATCGCCGGGTTCGGCTACGCCGTCGGGGTCGAACGACGCCGGTGGACATTGCGCCGCGCGACGGTCCCCGTGCTGCCCGACGGGGCCGCGCCGCTGCGGGTGCTGCACGTCTCCGACCTGCACATGACGCCCGGCCAGCGCTCGAAGCAGCAGTGGGTGGCCGGGCTGGCCGAGCTCGAGCCGGACCTCGTGGTGAACACCGGGGACAACCTGGCGCACCCGAAGGCCGTGCCTGCCGTGCTGCGCGCACTGCGGCCCCTGCTCGCGCTGCCCGGGGTGTTCGTGTTCGGCAGCAACGACTACTACGCGCCGAGGCCGAAGAACCCCGTCCGCTACCTCGTCGGCTCGCGGCAACGGAGCCACGGCACGAAACTCCCCTGGCGGGACCTGCGGGCCGCGCTGACCGAGCACGGCTGGGCAGACCTGACCCACGCACGGCGGGGCCTCAACGTCGCCGGCCAAGCAGTACTCGCCGCCGGGGTGGACGACCCGCACCTGCGCCGGGACCACTACGAGTGGATCGCGGGCCGGGCCGATCCCGCCGCGGACCTGCGCCTGGGCCTGACCCACTCCCCGGAGCCGCGGGTGCTGGACACCTTCGCCGCCGACGGCTACGACCTGGTGCTCGCGGGACACACCCACGGCGGGCAGCTGCGGCTACCGGGCTACGGCGCGATCGTCACCAACTGCGGCCTGGACCGGACGCGGGGCGTGTCGCGGTGGGGCGCGCACACGTGGCTGCACGTCTCCGCCGGGCTCGGCACGTCACCCTACGCGCCGGTACGCTTCGCGTGCCCGCCGGAGGCGACGCTGCTCACGCTCGTGCCGCGCACCGCAACCCCGCTCGGGCTGGGCCGGGGCGTCGGCTAGACTCGCCCGGGTCGACGGGGTGTGGCGCAGCTTGGTAGCGCGCTTCGTTCGGGACGAAGAGGTCGCAGGTTCAAATCCTGTCACCCCGACCACAGAAACAGCAGGTCTGGGAGGTTGGCACCCAATTGGTCGCCAACCTCCCTGGTGTTCTGAGTGACTAACTGCGTGACTACGCCAACTGTCCTTGTCCTCCCACTTCGAGCGCGTGTCAGCTAGCCAGGACCTGCAGGGAGGTGATGGCCGGTCGCTGGGGAAGGTCGACCTAGCCGTCAGGCGCTGCCCCGGGCCCGCACGTCCTTGTGCGGGAGCGCCAGATGTAGAGGGGGCAGCCCTCAGCGTCGAAGCTCGCCGATCGGACCTCCGGCCAGCCGAGTGCGACTACGATCGCCCCGAGCGGGCATTGACAGCATGCACGGTCAGTCGGTCGTTGAGGGAGGGCTGTGGCAGATCGCATCAGCGGAATCCTGGAGAAGTTGATCGCGGCGATCCAGACCGTAAACGAGATCGTCGACCGGGAAGAAGTAGCTCCTAACGTTCGCAGATATGCCCTCCGCGAGTTGTGCGCCGCATTGAGGCAGGTTGTTGACCATGACAATCTTTGGCAGGCGCTGTACGAATCCGCGAGCGGCAGGCCCTCGTTCCCTGGCGTTCCAGACACGAAGGCGTTCCTGGAGTCAGTTGCCGATGTGCTCTGTGAAGCACACGCTGCGCTTCTCCTCAGGTGTGGGTATCGCTCACCGCCACCTCCGTTAGCGCATGTCTTGATCGAGCAGACAAGAAAAGCGGTGCTAGCAGAGCACCGCGAGCCGCGCTGGGGAACTGATCACGTTGAGGGCGCACGAGAAGCGCTGACAGATTTCGTGAACGACGTGGTTCAACATATTACGGATGCCGATCCGGTGATGTTGAACCGGATCGGCATCCGCATTCGCCGAGCTGCAATCGGCGCAGCATTCTTAACGTTGCTCAGCCAAGCAGAGATCAGGACGGGAGACAGCTTCTCTGTCGACATCAGCGCGTCTGTGACTGATCCCATAACTATTGAGATCATCGTGCCGTTTCCATGGACAGAGATGGCACTGGCAGAGTTCATGGGCCCGATCGTAGCTATAACCAGCGTCGACACTCTGGAACAGATCATGGACCTCCCTTTCGAAGATCCCGCCACCTTCGAAGATCCCGCCATCTTTGACGACTTCGACCCCCTTTGATCCTGGCAACATACCGTTTGATCCCCACTCTCAATTCTCGCACGTAAAGCCCAATGTAGCGACTCGAATCGAGAAGATAGGAGGGAGAATCCGGCGGCAGCGCATTGTTAGGCTTACGTCTGAGTGTACAATAACTTGGACTCTCGGTGTGACTATGGTTCCGTGCCTGGCCCGCTGAATATCCGATCCATCACTGCCGCTCCGCGCTGGAGCACTGGTCTGATCTGCTTCCGGTAGACCAGCTCGGTCACGGCGGTGCTGCTATGGCCCACCAGGCGTGAGATCTCTTCCAGCGGCACGCCACTGTCGGAGAGCAGTGACACGAAGCTGTGGCGTAGCTCCCGGGGTGTCCATTCCCAGCGTCGAGCCCGGCCGCGTGCTGGATGGCCCGCCGGAACTCGCGTCGGACGTCCGCAGCGTCGAGCGGTGTGCCGACCCGGGAGGCGAACACGAGGCCGTGAACTCGCCGGCGCGCCCGGCTGCCGTCCGGTCGTGGTCCTGCTGTTGGCGGTGGGCGTCCAGCGCCTCGACACAGCGGCGCGGCAGCGCGAGGGTTCGCCGCGACCTGCGGGTCTTGGTGACCCCCGCCAGCCCGGACTGACCGCCACACGGTCATGTGCGGTGGTACCGGTGGGTCGGCGCCCGGCTCCCCCGTCAGATCGACGTGATCCCAGGTCAGTGCGCGGAGCTCTTCGGTTCGGGCGCCGGTGAGCAGGGAGAGCACGACGTAGGCGCGCATCCGGGTGCGCTCAGCGGCAGCGAGCACGGCTTCGGCCTGGGCGAGGGTGAGTGCCTTGGACGGGCGGCCGGGCTGGCCTCACGGGACTGAGCAGAGCGCCACGACGTTTCGTTTCACCTTGTCCCGATCCCATTCACTGCAAAGTGGCTCCACTTCGCGGCGTCACCTCTGCAACGGCGGCTGATGTTGCGCTGCGTGACCGGGGAAGCGCCCGATCGGGAAGTCGTACGTTCACGTTCCGTTCATGCCGCTGGGAGACGCTGCGCGATGTGCTGTTCTACATCGCCGAGGACGCCGACGAGGACACCGACGAGCACGAGGGTTTCGTCGCAGGCGAGCTTCCCGACCGGAGCCTGACCGACATCTGGACCGTGGTCGGCGCCGCGCCGATCGGGCGGTACACCGCGCTCGTGCCGCGTTGCGAGTGCGGCTGGCGCGGCCCAGCGTTCAGCGTGACGCCAGCCGGCTACGCGGCCTGCGAGCGACTGTGGCGCATTGCCCACCTGGTGCCGTTCCTCCGGGCACGGCAGGCCGACTACGCCCGGTCGTCCCTCGCCTGGCGGCCGCAGGTGATCGAGGGCGGGTTCGTCCCGGAGGGACTCCCGGCGGCCGTCGCGCTCCGCGACCGAGCCTGACGCCGCAGCCCCGCGATCCGAGCGTGGCTGCGCCCGGACCGTTCGTCCTGCTCCGGAGCCCGTTCGCCGCAGCAGCGCGACGATGGCCCGGGGACGGGCTTGCTGCCGTGCGCTCCCGCTGCATAGGGTCCGCGGGTCCGTAACGATCCGATCACGAGGATGCCGTGGCGTACCCCGACCGCCGCGGTACGGGACGGGTACCCCGAAACCCGGTCACCGCTCGCCGGATCCCCCGAACCGGAGGCACTCTGTTGGCGCGTCACCGCTCCCCCAGCGGCCGGCACCATCCGTCTGCCAGCGCTGGCCGCGCCTCCTCCCGCCGCCGCGCTGCGCACCGGCTCCCCACTCCCGCGCTGCGGGGCGCTGCCGTCGTCGGCGCCGTGATCAGCGGTGCCGTCGTGATGAGCCAGACGATCTCACTGGTGCCTGCCGAGGCCGATCCGGCCGCGGAGACACTCATGAACGCTGCCCGCGTCAGCTCGGTGGATCCGCCTGCCACGGCTCCGCCCGCCGTGGAACTCGCCACGCTCGGGGTGCCGCGCGACCCGGCGCAGGAGGTGCAAGCGCTGGCCAAGGGTGTCGCGCTGGCCGAGGAGCGCGGCGCGCCGGCCGGTCCCATCACCGACGTCATCGAGGACGTGCTGGGCGGCGAGGAGTGCTCCACGTCCGGCTTCAACGGCGTCGCGTCCCACGTCGCGCAGGCGGGCCACCTCCTGCAGGACCGCTTCGGCGTCGAGGACGTCGGCGGTGTCGCGTCACGGCCGGGCAACTCGGCGTCGGACCATCCCCGCGGCTACGCGCTGGACTTCATGGTCGACGAGGAGACCGGCGATGCGCTCGCGGCGTACGCCGAGGAGCACAGCGAGGAACTCGGCATCAAGTACATCATGTGGCAGGTGGCCGACCACTACGATCACGTGCATATCTCGTTCGACGACGAGCCGGGCAGCGGCCTGTCCTGCTGATCACCCCCGTGGCTCAGGCAGGATCGACGGTGTGACCGAGCACCCCGCCGCCACCGTCCCCGACGTCCTGTTCGACGACCCCGCCGCGGAGATCCGTTGGCGCGCCCGCTTCACCGCGCCTCGGGTGAGCCTGCCCGAGTGGGCCCGCGACGCCCCCGACCGCTGCCTCTACACGTCGAACGCGTCGGGTACCTGGGAGGTGTACGCCTGGGACCGCGCCACCGACACCCACCGGCAGGTGACCGACCGCCCGAACGGCACCCACACCTGTGCGCTGCCGCCGGACGGCGAGCGGATCTGGTGGTTCTCCGACACCGACGGCGACGAGTTCGGGGTCTGGGTGGCGGAGCCGTTCGCCGGGCTGCCCGACGGCGCCACGGTGGAGCCCGCGGTGCCGGGGGCCGGCGCCGGGTACCCCGCTGGGCTGGACATCGGGCGCAGCAGCGTCGCGCTCGGGGCGTCCACGGACGACGGGACCACGGTGTGGATGGCCCGCGGAACCACACCCGCCGAGGTCGTGTACCGCAGCGAGCACGACGCCGGCGTGGGGGCGCTCTCGCGCGACGAGCAGCTGCTGGCCCTCGTGCACTCCGAGCACGGCGACGCGCGGCACCCCGCGGTGCGGGTGGTGCGGACCGGCGACGGGTCCGCGGTGGCGGAGAAGTGGGATGGCGCGGGGCTGGGCCTCGAGGTGCTGGGGTTCGCCCCCGTCGAGGGCGACCCGCGGCTGCTGCTGACCCACGAGCGCCGCGGCCGGGAGGAGCTGCTCGTCTGGGACGTCGACGCGGACACCGAGACAGAGCTGAACCTGGACCTTCCGGGGGAGGTCGCCGCCGACTGGTACCCCGACGGCTCCGCGCTGCTGGTGGTGCACACGCACGCCGCGCGCAGCACGTTGCACCGCTACGACCTCGGCTCCGGCGAGCTGTCCCTCTTGGACACTGCGGTGGGCACCGTCGGCAGCGCCGACGTCCGTCCTGACGGGACGGTCGAGTACTCCTGGTCCGCTGCGGCCGAGCCTCCCGCCGTCCGCGCTCTGCACCCCGACGGCACGGACCGCATACTGCTGCGAGGTCCGGGTGAGCCCGCGCCGCCGTCCCTCCCGCTGACCGACGCGTGGATCGAGACGCCACACGGTGCGGTACACGCGCTGGTCGCGACGCCAGCGCCGGGCCGTCCGCTGCCGGCGGTGTTCCTGCTGCACGGCGGCCCGCAGGCGGCCGACGAGGACCGGTTCTCCGCGGTGCGGGCATTGTGGCTGGACGCCGGGTTCGCGGTGGTGCACGTGAACTACCGCGGGTCGACGGGCTACGGATCCGCGTGGCGCGACGCGATCGAGGGGCGTCCAGGGCTCACCGAGCTCGAGGACGTCGCGGCCGTGCACTCGTGGGCCGTGGCGTCGGGCCTCGCCGACCCCGCGCGGTGCGTGGTGGAGGGATGGTCGTGGGGTGGGTACCTCGCGCTGCTGGCGCTGGGGACCCAGCCGTCGCGGTGGGCGGCCGGGGTGGCCGGCGTTCCGGTGGCGGACTACGTCGCCGCGTACTCCGACGAGATGGAGCCGCTGCGAGCGTTCGACCGGGCGCTGTTCGGCGGGTCACCCGTGGAGGTACCGGACCGCTACCGGGACAGCTCGCCGATCACCTACGCCGACGAGGTGCGGGCCCCGGTGCTGGTGCTGGCCGGGAGGAACGACCCGCGGTGCCCGATCCGGCAGATCGACAACTTCCTGGACCGGCTCGCGGCACGGGGCGTGCGGTACGAGACCTACCGCTACGACGCCGGGCACGGGTCGCTGGTGGTGTCGGAGGCGCTGCGCCAGTTCGCGGCGGAGGTGGCCTTCGTCCGCACCACCCTGTGAGTGGCGATGCGAGCCCTGACTCGTAACGCCACTCACGACTCAGGCGTGCGTGCCGTTGCGGTCCAGGGCGAACTGCACGACCTGCTCGCCGATGATGCGCAGCGTCCGGGTGACGCCAGGGTCGGAGGACGTCCCGTCCGGCTCGAACGTCACCTCGCTGGAGTTGACCGCAGCGCCGAGGGGGGTCGGCCAACCACGCAGCGCGTGCACGATCTGCCGCAGCGCGGTCAGCGTCGTCACCGCGGCCTGCCACCCCTGCGCGGCGGCGACACAGCCCACGGCCCGGCCGTCGAGGTAGGGGCGCGGGTCGCCGCGCAGGTCCTCGACGTAGTCCAGGGCGTTCTTCACCAGGCCCGACACCGTGCCGTGGTAGCCCGGCGACACCAGCACGACCCCGTCTGCCCCTTTGACCACCTCGACGAGCCGGCGCGCCGCTTCCGGGCGCTCCGGGACCGCCGGGTCGTAGAACGGCAGCACCAGTTCGGGTCCGGTGATCGCGATCGTGTGGGCCCCCGCGCCCTGCGCCCCCTCCAGCACGAGCCGCAGCGCCCGCTCGGACTGCGAGTCGTGCCGGATGGAGCCGCCGATGCCGACGACGCTGAGGCCCATGGAACCGACCCTAACGCCGACCGCCCGGACGGCCCCGGGAGCACGAGGGCCCGACACCCTGGCGGGGTGCCGGGCCCTGCGACATGCGCGTGCTCAGGCCTTGGCCTGCATGGCCTCGCGGGCGGGGTTCGACTGCTCCCCGGCTTTGGGGTCCTTCTCGCCCTGCTTGGCGCGGACGCCGGCCTCGACCTTGTCGCCGAGTCCCTTGTCCACGTTGCGCCAGTACTCGAACGCCCGCTGCAGGACGGGCTCGCTGACGGCGTTGAGCAGGTGACCGACGATGTTGTCCACCAGCCGCTCGCGGGCCGCGTCGTCGAGGACCTCGCGGACCATCGTGCCTGCCTGGCCCCAGTCGTCATCCTCCGCACGCGGGGTGCACGCGGCGTGCACCATCGGTCCATCGGTGTACCACCCCGCCGGCTCGCCGTAGCGCGCGGTGTCGGCCGCCGGGCCGCCCTTGGAGTTCGGCGCGTACACCGGGTCCGAGACGTTGTGGTAGCGCATCGCGCCGTCCTTGCTGTAGCTGTGCACGGGCGAGCGCGGCGCGTTCACCGGCAGCTGCTTGTAGTTCGCACCGATGCGGTACCGGTG